>CAVBPJ010000006.1:0-68642 GCA_963597265.1 Evtepia sp.
GCACAGCACAGCACAGCACAGCACAGCACAGCACAGCACAGCACAGCAGTGAATTAGTTTCTTTTGTATATAGCATTAGTATAATTAATGATAAAAGCAGTAGATACAGACATCATGAAAAGATGCCTGTATCTACTGCTTTTTTGTTTACATAAGATGATTTTTAACTATGGGTGGTTGGAGATATGGAGAAGAATAATTATAAATCAGGGGCAATGCAGATTACACTTATAGATGAGAAAAAAGGTGTTATGCATACGTTGTGGCTGCCAGAAGGTGAACCACAGGGAAGATATACATTTGATAATTATGGTGTGAACTGTTTTTATATTGGAGCATATAAGGATACATGGTATGTCATATGCAAAGATGGAGCGGTACTAGAGGGAACTACAGGTGACAGTAATTATAATGAGCCACTTCTGAATGAATGTTTCATAAGAATAAATTATAAAACACAGAATTATGCACTTCTGATTCAGAAATATTCAGATGATAATATGACATTTTCTAAATTTATAATAGATGAAAGTGTAAAGAGTATTTCAATTGGAAGAAGCAGAAGTAATGATATATGCATACAGAATGGCATGGTATCAGGAAATCATGCTATTCTGCAGAAAAATGGAAAATCATGGGTAATTACAGATTCTAATAGTACAAATGGTACGTTTTGTAATTGCAGAAGAGTAAGCAAGACGTCTCTTATGTGTGGGGATGTTGTATACATTTTAGGATTCAAAATAATTATTGGTTATGATTTTCTTGCAATGAATATGGTATCAGGAAATCAGGTGATACTTAACCCGGTTATATTTAACCATATGAAGACGGAATCTCAAATAGTTGGAAAAGCTGTGCAGAAACAGGAAGATAAGTCATTTAACAGACTGCCAAGAAAAAGAATGGCACTGAAGTTTGATACTATTCAGGTGGAAGCTCCTCCTATGAGCATGAAAAGCAACAAAATGCCGTTTCTTCTGCGTTCAGCCAACTCACTTGTTATGGGTACAACAGCATTATTGGCGGGCAGAATAACATCTGTTCTTACATCGCTTCTGTTTCCGTTTCTGACCAATAATTATACAGAGAAAGAAAGACAGGAATACGAGGATAAGAGAAGAACTCTTTATTATACTTATCTGAATAAAAAAGAACGGGAAATTAAAGAAGAAGTAAAAAAGGAAGAGACAACATTACGATGGAATTATCCAGATCTTGAAAGTGTGCTGGAGATTGCACAGACAGGAAAAAGACTCTGGGAGCGGAAAAAATTTGACGATGATTTCCTTAATATAAGAATTGGCACAGGACAAAGGAATCTGCAGGCACAGATTACATATCCGAAGGATCAGCTTTCTATGGAAGAGGACGAACTGGAAAATTCTATGAGAATATTGGTAGAGAAACCGGTAAAACTTCAGGATGTACCTATTCAGACCTCACTGATAGAGGATTTTGTATGTGGCGTTTCTGGAAAGCAAGGAAAAAGAGTTGAATTTATAAGGAATTTTATTCTTCAGTTAGCAATAACACATAGTTATGATGAAGTAAAGATTATCTTTTTGGCAGATGAAATGACAATGAATAACTTCCAGTTTATACGATATATTCCGCATATATGGAATGATGAACAGAATTTCCGCTTTTTGGGAACTAATCTGTCAGAAGCTTATCGTATTGGTGAATATCTGCAAAAAGAGATGGAAAGCTGTGATAACGAAAAGGGAATTGAAGAAATACTGAAAACAAGACCATTTTATGTTGTTATTTCTTTTGATAAAAAATGCTTTGATGCAATGGAAGTCTTAAAGAATATTCTTCAGGAGAAAGAAAATCAGGGAGTTGCTGTAGTCGCAGCATTTCCAGATCTGCCAAAAGAATGTTCAAAGGTATTTCAGATGAATGGTGATGACAATAATGAAGTAATACATATAAGAGATCTTGATTGTGATAATGAGAGGTTTACATTAGATAATTTTATTGCATATAAAGCAGAAGAAGCTATCAGAAGAATAGCCAATACAAGAATAAAAGTAATAGAAGAGGCCTATTCTTTGCCTAAGATGATGACATTTCTTCAAATGTTCGGTGTAGGAAAGATAGAGCATCTTAATATAGAAGAAAGATGGAAAAACAGTAATCCGGTACAGTCACTGGCAACGCCTATAGGTGTTGCAACAGATGGTTCTTTGTTTATGCTTGATTTACATCAGCGTTATCAGGGACCGCATGGTCTGGTGGCAGGAACTACCGGTTCAGGTAAAAGTGAATTTCTGCTGACATATATTCTGTCAATGGCAGTCAATTATCACCCTGATGAAGTTGCATTTGTATTAATAGATTATAAAGGTGGTGGACTTGCCGGTGCTTTTGATGATCCGGAGCATGGTGTACATCTTCCTCATCTTGTAGGTACTATAACTAATCTTGATGGAGATGCTATCCAGAGATCACTGATATCTATCCAGAGTGAACTGATAAGAAGACAGAAGATTTTTAATGAAGTAAAGACAGCCATAGGAGAAGGTACTATGGATATTTACTCATATCAGAAAGCTTATCGGAATGGACAGGTGAAAGAACCGCTGCCGCATCTTTTTATCATATCGGACGAGTTTGCAGAATTAAAGCAGCAGGAACCGGAATTTATGGATAAACTGATTAGTGCTGCGCGTATAGGACGTAGTTTAGGTATACATCTGATTCTTGCAACACAGAAACCATCAGGTGTTGTTAATGACCAGATACGAAGCAACTCTAAGTTTCGTGTATGTTTAAAGGTTCAGGATAAGGCAGACAGTAATGATATGCTGAAACGACCAGAAGCAGCAGAACTAAAGGATACAGGACGTTTTTATCTGCAGGTTGGTTACAATGAATTCTTTGCTTTAGGACAATCGGCATGGAGTGGGGCAGATTATGAACCTAAAGAGGAAGTTACTGTTAAGAAGGATGAAAGTGTACAGCTTATTGACAGCAATGGACAAACTATTGTTGAAACCAAAAAGAAACAGAAGGCTGGAAAGACAGGTGGTTCACAGCTGGTTGCCATTGTGAATTATATTTCAGAAATAGCAAAGAGAAATAATATCGAGGTTAAACAGCTTTGGAAACCGACAATCAGTGAACAGCTTACGTATGAAGAAACAACGGAAAATATTAATACAGGGGATTTGAATCAGACAATACAGACTGTTGCAGGTATGGTTGATGACCCGGAAAATCAGGATCAGTTCCCGTTGGTAATTAATCTTCAGAATTGCAGCAACATGTTGGTTCTTGGTGAATCCGGATGCGGAAAGACAACATTTTTACAGACAATGCTGTATGACATAACATGCAGATATTCACCAGAAAAAGTCCAGTATTACATTGTTGACTGTTCAAGTCATTCGCTTCGAATATTCAGGGATGCGCCTCATTGCGGGGCATGGCTTTCAGAAGAGAAAGAAGGCGATATAGACCGCTTGTTCAGACTTCTTGATGAGCAGATAAAGAGAAGAAAGAAACTGTTTGTTCAGGAAGATGTTTCCGGTTACGACATGTATATAAGGAAGAAGAACCTTCCTTTGTTAATCTATGTAATTGATAATATGGCAGGACTTACAGCCACATCAAAAGGCGATACATATTATAGCGGACTTGCAGAATACATGAAGCGATGCTCTGGTCTTGGAATACAGTTTATTATTACTGCATCACATCTTAATGAACTTTATTCAAGAACAAAGCAGGAGCTTGGAACAAGAATTGCACTCGAACAGAAAGATAAATATGGATATAGTGATGTGCTGAATGCCAAATGTGATTATCTTCCGGCTAAAAACAAAGGTCACGGTATGGTATGCATAAAGGACAGAGTTCTTGAATTCCAGACAGCACTGATTACTTCTGAAAAAGTAAATGATGAAGACCTTAAGCAGAAGATTGATGATGTATGCAGCAATTATGGAAGAAATGTGCATGCAGAGCGTCTGCAGATTCTGGATATGGAACAGAAATATGATGACTTTATACAGGAATATAAAAAAGGAAGAATCCCTATTGGATATACAATTCATGATATAAAGCCAGTAATTCTGCCAATTAAGCAGTTAAGCATGCTGTCAGTTTATATGGGTAATTCCAGCGGAAGAAAAGCTGTTATGAGGAATCTTATAAGAGCTGGCCAGATGAATGGTATGGAAATTATTGTTGTGAAAAAAGCAGAAGGAAGCTGTCTTAATGGATCAGATGAATTTAATGATATCAGGACAATAGATTGTAATGAAGAGAATATGTACAACTATATTCTTGAAATGACGTCAAATGCAGGTCCGAGAATTCAGACATTGCAGACATATACAAGAGCTCATGGACTTAAGGCATCGCGAAGCGACATATATAAAGATACATATTCGTACATGAGTGAAAATGTACAACCAGTATTTGTTATATTTGAAAGCTTTGTAGATCTGTATAGCGCTATAAAGGAAGATGCCAATGATGAGGCAATGGCAAAATTATTCAGCATTTCAAGGAATATAGGAATATATTATGCAGCATTTTTCTATCCGGGAGAGCAGATGAATAGTGCATATGCTATTACCAAAGCATATAACCCGGAGAAGATGGAAATATATCTGGGAGGCAGATTCGAGCAGCAGGGTATGGGAGGTCTGCCGTCTGAATTTTCCAGAATTTCGAAAGAGCAGCCTTATAATAAAGGAATTATGCATTATAAGGACGAGTTTCATGCAATCTTCATGCCTTGCGGTATTCTTGAACAGGAGGATATTGATGAGGATGACAGAGATATTTTTAGTTAGTAATGCAGCCGGAATTATGTGATATGAAAGGAGGATAAAGGTGGATTCTGAGATTATTTCAAGATGTAACAAAGTGATTCAGATGTTAGAAGATGAACCGCAGGAAATCAGTCTCGGCATAAAGGGAGATATATTTGAACAGTATAAGAAGCTGTTAGATAAGGAATCCGGGTGTATGAAAAAGGTCAGAGAGAAGATAAAGAATCTTCAAGATTAGCAATAAAATGTAATGAAAAGGAGAGAAAAATGGCAGATACAAATATGAATGTAAGCGAAATGGTAAAATGGCACGCGAATCTCAGTGAAGAACTGGCAGAGGTTGATAAAGTGCTTGATGAAGTTTCAAAGGTTTGCTCCGAATGTACAGATGATGACACTGTTTATGGAGAATTAAAGAAATTAGGTGAGAGCATCGGAGAAGCTTATGTAGAGCTTGTAAAGAAGTATAGAGAAACTATGGATTTTACTGGTGAAATTATTGAACGTACTAAACGTGGAATATCTAATATAGGCCAGTATATTCAGGATTTTGTTGACGGATTTACAAGATAAAAACAGATTAGAGAAAGTGAGGATATAATATGGGAGCATTAAAATATGCATCTGGAATAACAGGAGGAATTGTACTTAATAATGCAGTTTCAAATTATACATTGAAATATAGTAAGTCACAGTATCAGGAAAAGATTGATAAGCTGGAAAACTGCGCACGCAAATTAGAACAGCATTTATCTAATCTGGAAGGCTTTAAGGAGCAGTTAAAAAATATATGGGATGATGAAGCCGCCAGAAGATATATGTCAGAATTAGAAAAGCAGATTAAATCTGTTAAAAATGCGCAGGAGCAGGTCAACAATCAGATTCAGATGTGGCAGAAGGCTATTAAGGAAATGGAAGATACAGTTGGAGGCCAGTTAGATAAACTTAATTTGATAAAAGCTGGTCTTGATGCTTTAAATATTAAAGATTGATGAATGAGGTGCTGATATGTATGTGTTTTTGGATTATGGAAAGATAAGAGCCCATGAACAGTATATTGAAAAAGAAAAAAAAGAGGTTTCAAAGCTTTGCGAATGGGCAAAAAACAAAAGAAATATATCTGAAGATACATATGCATATCAGAGCTTATCTGGTATTGTGAATGATTTGGAACAAATACAGCGCAGTATGACAAACAGGTTAAAACTTATGGAAGAAATCATAAGGGAATTCAGAGATCATGGAAAGTCTGTGGAACATGATATTGATATGATAAAACGGGCATTAGATGATCTGGATATAAATATTTTATGAGTCTGGAGGTACTATGAAAACATTAGTTAATGTATCTGTTCCTGCTATCATGCAGAATTTTGATATGCTGATACCAGAGTCGTTATATGTTTCAGACGTTACAGAACTGATTGTGGAAGCAGTTTCAGAAAAAACGAATTATGAATACAGGTCCTCAGGCGAGGAATTATTATGTCTGAAAAGAGAAAATGTTGTTCTTAATAAGACATTACAGGTAGAACAGTGCGGAATAATCAATGGAGATATTTTGGTGCTGATATGATGGGAAAGGTTTATATATGGAATATACAGTAGGTTCAATCGTGTTTGATGACTGGGTAATAGATAAAATTATCGGACAGGGTTCATATGGTTCTGTTTATAAAATTCATAAATCTGAGTATGGAGTAACAACATATTCAGCCTTAAAGGTTATTAAAATACCACAGTCTTCTGCAGATATCAGGTCTGCACTTAGTGAGGGTATGGATAACCAGACAGTGACCAGTTATTTTCAGGGAATAGTTGATGATATTGTACATGAAATTGCAATCATGGCACAGTTAAAAAGCCACCCTAATATTGTTTCTTATGAAGACCATAAAATAATGGTTCATCAGAATGAAATCGGCTGGGATATATTAATCCGTATGGAGCTTCTTACAGGATTAATTGATTACCAGCTGAGTCATCAGATAACAGAACAGGATATACGAAAGCTTGCCATAGATATATCAGAAGCATTAACATTCTGCCAGAGAAAGGGGCTTATACACAGGGATATAAAGCCAGAAAATATTTTCGTAAGTGAGGCTGGTTCATTTAAAATAGGAGATTTCGGTGTTGCCAAAACAGCTGAAAAAGCTGCATCTGTGCAATCGAGAAAGGGAACAGAAATATATATGGCACCTGAGGTATATATGGGAAAACCATATGCCCAGAATGTAGATATCTATTCATTGGGACTGGTGTTATATAAGTTCCTGAATAATAACAGACTGCCATTTTATCCGGAAGGAGATATTCCAATCAGGCCGGGAGACAGGGAAAATGCATTGATTGAGAGAATGAAAGGAACCCCTCTTCCAAAACCAGTGCATGGAAGTGAAGAATTCTGTAAAATTGTATTAAAGGCATGTGAATATAATCCAGCGATGAGATATCAGACAGCAGGGGAAATGCTCCAGGACCTGAAAGCAATTACGGCTGGACCGGATCCTTATATATATGGACAGCAGAAAAAAAGCACGACAGAGAATTTTCGTAAGGAGCAGGAGCGTACAACTGGTATATTTGGTAATCAAAGGAAGTCAGCTGATTCTGCTAAAGCAGAAAATAAAACACAAAATAGGGCACAAAGTAAAACACAAAATAAAACTCAGTCTGCCAGAACAGAAAATAAAGCACAGTCGGTTAAGACAGAAAATAAAGCACAAAATAATACCAGTTCAACAGCATTTAATAAAAGAGAAAATGCAGAGTATCCAAAAAGAACAGTAACCAATCCTTTTCAGGTCTGGATGAGGTATCTGCCAAGTGTTACAAGTTCTGTTGTGTCACATTATGAAATAGGAAACAGCATTTCTGCTAAAGGCTTACAATATGTGAAGAAAAGAATACTTCCATTGCAGGGAGAGACAATAATAGGTATCGTGTATGGAAGTATCTGGACTAATCCGGCAAGATTGATGGTAACGGATAAAACATTGTATATATCTTCTGGTGGAAATTTTTGTGTAAGATATAATGAAATAAGAGATGTAAAGCTTGTGGATGATGCAGGCAGATTCAGCAAAAAAATCAGGATAGTTAAAAGAAATGGACAGATATCAGAGTTTCCTATTTATCGTGACTGTCTTAATCTGAAGCCTCTATGTGAAGCGTTATTACTATTGAAAGGATAACAATGGCAAATCAAATTGTTTATGCAGTAAAGACACATCAGGGATACGTTCGCTCTAATAATGAAGATAATTATTATGTCAATGGACAATATAAACATGATGTGTTGGAAAATCAGGCAGAGTTGTCAGGAACGGTGGCTGAAGAATGTTTTCTGGCAGCTGTGTGTGATGGCATGGGTGGAGAAGCGTGCGGAGAACTGGCTTCACTGAAAGCTGTGGAGTCTCTGGAGGGCTGTAGCTTTAAAGATGTATACATGGCAGCAGATGAGTCGGTAAAGAGAGCAAATAACAAAATATGTGATATGATTCGTCAGAACGAAGGAAAGAGAAGTGGGTCAACACTTGCAGCACTCTATATAGATGGAGGCAGAGCAGTAAGCTGTAATCTGGGAGACAGCCGGGTATATTTCTTTCATGATGGAGTTTTAAAACAGATTTCAACTGACCATAATATGGCATCAAGGATGGTACAGGAAGGTCTGATGACGAAAGAACAGGCTAAACAATGGCCAGGACGTCATCAGATTACCAAGTATCTTGGCGTCTATGAAGAAGAGATGGCAGTAGAACCAGATTTTTCAGATGTATATGATATAAGGAAAGGTGATATTTTTCTGATATGTTCAGACGGACTTACAGACATGCTATGGGATGAAGAAATAGCCGATGTACTTGCCTCAAAACAAAGTGCTTCGTATCAGACGGAAGAGTTAGTACGGCTTGCTCTGGAATCTGGAGGCAGGGATAATATTACCGTAATTGTTATACAGATTGGATGATTTATGTGCAGATTGATTTATAAAGCGGAGGTGAGGAAGAACCTTCGCTTTTTGTATGTAGAAATTAATATGCAAGTTTGCAATTTGTACAAATGTGGTGTAATATGTGATTGGAATATGCAAAACTGGGTTATTAGTACCCTTAATCTATTATGACGTTGGAGGAAGACATGAAATTTATAGCAATTGGTGAATTGATGTTGAGATTATCACCACCTAACTATGAAAAGCTTGTAACTACACATGATTTCAGAGTTAACTATGGCGGAGCAGAGGCAAATGTAGCGGTTTCTCTTGCTAACCTTGGTGTTGATTCAACATTTTTTACAGTATTACCTAACTCAGACCTTGGAAAGTCAACTATTAATTATCTTAAGTCTAATGATGTGCATACCAAGCACATTATAAGATCAGAAGGAAGAATGGGACTTTATTATCTGGAAGAAGGTGTTTCTGTCAGACCTTCACAGGTAATATATGATAGAGCTGATTCTGCATTTGCAGAATACGATTATAAGGATGTCGATTTTGAAGAGATTCTTAAGGATTATGACTGGCTCCATATAAGCGGTATCACTCCTGCTCTTTCTTACAACTGCCGTAAGATGATGGATATGGCAGTTAAGGCAGCTAAGAAGATGGGACTTACTGTCAGCTTCGACCCTAACTGGAGAAGTACTCTCTGGTCATTCGAGACTGCAAGAGATGTTCTTAGTAAGTACCTTCCTTATGTTGATGTGCTTATTGGAATCGAACCTATCCATGTTTACAGAGAAGATGGAACTGATGTTAAAGACGGTCTTACAATGGATCCATCATTCAAGGACATGGACAGAGTATTTAAGGCAATAGACGAGCAGTATCACATGAAGGCTATTGCAAGAACTGTAAGATATGTACACTCAGGAAGCAATAACTCTTTAAAGGCTTTCTATTACACTAATGGAGAGACTTATGAGAGCAAGACAATTAATTTCGAGATAGTAGACCGAGTTGGTGGCGGCGATGCATTTTCATCAGGACTTATCTATGCCCTTATGGACAATATGACTCCTGAAGATACTGTTAACTTCGCTGTTGCTTCTTCAGTAATGAAGCATGCTATCAGAGGTGATACTAATATCACTTGTGTTGACCACATCAAGAGACTTATGAAGAATTCGTCTTTCGATGTACAGAGATAACTAAATATTAAGATTACCTGTTCCGTGTATGTGGAACAGGTTTTTTTACGGAGGCTTAAGTTATGAGTATTAATATTTGTCCAATGGTTGCAATGGCAGCCGAGTTGACGAATGTGCCTTTATGGCTTTGTATACCATTTGCATGTCTGCTTTTGTGTATAGCCATAATTCCACTTGTAAAAGGAGAATGGTGGGAAAAGTACAGACCGTTTGCTGTAATATTCTGGTCATTGCTTTTCATAATTCCGTTCGCAGTTAAGTATGGTGCTGGAACAGCAGCTGAGACTGTACTTGAGTGTCTTGTAAATGATTATCTGACATTCATCGTATTGCTTTTCGGTCTGTTCTGCGTAGCAGGTAACATCACCGTTGAGGGAAGTCTTGTTGGTTCACCAAGAGTAAATGTTATTCTTCTTGGTATCGGAACTCTTCTTTCAAGCTGGATTGGAACAACAGGTGCTTCAATGCTCCTTGTAAGACCTGTTATTAAGATGAATTCATGGAGAAGAAATAAGGCTCACATTATGGTGTTCTTCATTTTCCTTATATCTAATATGGGAGGAAGCCTTACACCTATTGGTGATCCACCACTTCTTATGGGATTCTCAAGAGGCGTGCCTTTCTTCTGGAGTATAAGATTCTTCCCAATCCTGCTCCTTAATATGGTTATTCTTCTTACAGTGCTTTATTTCCTTGATAAGAGAGCATACAGGAAAGATATTGCAGCAGGTTATATGCCGGAGATTAAGGAAGACGAGCCACTTATAAGATTTGAAGGATTACATAATATTATATTTATTGTAATTATTGTTGCAGCAGTTATTTTAAGCGGTGTACTTCCAGATGTTCCGCTTTTCCAGAATGCTGCCGGCGAGGTAATCTCAATTCCTATATTTGGAGAGGTTAAGCTTGCGATTACTTCACTTATTGAAGTAGTTATGATTCTTTTAGCTGCATTTTTATCATTCAAGACAACTAATGCAGATATAAGAAAGAAAAACCATTTCACATGGGGCGCAATTCAGGAAGTTGCTGTACTTTTCATAGGTATATTTATCACTATGCAGCCAGCTCTTATGATTTTAAAGAGTGCAGGCGCAGAGCTTGGGCTTACACATCCTTCACAGATGTTCTGGGTAACAGGTGCACTTTCAAGTTTCCTTGATAATACACCAACTTACCTTGTATTCCTTACAACGGCTGGCTCTATGGGATTCGCGTCAGGTATTACAACTGCACTTGGAATAGTTCCTGCAAAAATGCTTACAGCCATATCATGTGGTGCGGTATTCATGGGTGCTATGACTTATATTGGTAATGCGCCTAACTTCATGGTTAAGTCGATTTCGGACGAGAACGGTGTCAAGATGCCAAGTTTCTTCGGTTATATTGTGTGGTCACTGTGCTGCCTTGTACCGGTATTCCTCATTGACACACTGTTATTCTTTATATAATTAGGAGGTGCGCATTATGGCAGATAATGATAAGATAACTGAACTTGCGAACAGAATATACGCACTGGACGAGAAAGTATATAAAGCTACAGGTTCTAATCTGGGACGTGTATATCAGGGAAACAAGGAAAAATGTATTAATGATTTGAAGGATTTAATTAAATCCAGCGCCGATTCTTCAGTTCTTAGAAGTGAGCTTGCCCTTATCAGTAACATGGCAAGAACTACAAGAAAGAATCCAACACTTCATAAAGAGATAATGAAGGAATACGGAGAGATATTTGACGAAGCCATGGCTATGCAGGCAGCCAGAGAGGGAAGCGATATTATTGACCCTGAACACGCTGAACTTAATATGTCCAACCTTGCCAACAGATTTGGAAAGGACGACAATCTGATTATATGTATCGGACGTTCATATGGCTGTGCCGGTACAGATATTGGTTTCAAGCTTGCTGATAAGTTAAGAATCAGCTACTATGATGTATCTATCATGAATGAGATTTTACAGCGTAATGAAGAGCATGAGGAAACTGACAGAGCTTTATTCCAGAATAAGACTGCAAGAACTCCTGCCCAGTGGTGGAGAGATTTCAAGAAATATCATGGCCTTTCAAGGTCAGATGTCCAGTTCTTCAACACATCTAAGAAGCTGGTTGATTTAGCAAAGCAGGAACCATATGTTATCATGGGAAGATATGCGGATAATATTCTTACTAAGAACCATATTCCTCATATAAGCATATTTATAACAGCTCCTAAGAAGCTGCGTATCCAGAGAACTTACCATACAAGCAAGGAAAAGCTTACTTATAAGCAGGCTGCGAAGTATGTTTCGAGAGAGGATAAGGCACATCTTAGAAGATATGCGTTCTATACAGGCAAGAAGTGGGGTAATGCAGATAATTACGACCTCACAATTAACAGTTCAACTTATGGAATTGACGGAAGTGTTGATCTGATAATGAGAATTGTGGCTAAGAACAAGATGACAGAAGCATAATAGAATAATGTAAAATGTAAGTTGCAGTAACGGTTAAGGTTGCTGCAACTTTTTTAATAAAAAATTGATTTTTAAAATGTGATGAGATATACTGATTTTAGTAAAGATAGGTTTAGTAAAGATAACTTTACTAAAATTGATTTTAGCAAAACAGGAGGCCGTATTATGTGTGATAAATTTATTGGAAGAAAAAATGAATTGAAAAGCTTAGAAACCGCATACAGCAAGAACTCTTTCCAGATGTGCATTGTATATGGCCGCCGAAGGATTGGAAAGACAACTCTTATCAATGAATTTATAAGGGGAAAAGAGCATATAGCTTTTACGGCAATAAAGGGTAGTGCAGAAAGAAATATTGAGTTATTCGGGGAAGTTGTTGTTGACTATTTTATGCCGGGAATTAACGGGGTAAGGTTCACAGATATAAAAGACATACTTAATTTTATTACTAACAATATTGGTGATAAAAAGCTTGTACTGGTTATTGATGAGCTTCCTTATCTTGCAGAGGCAGATAAAGAATTTTTATCGCTTTTGCAGGTCGAGATTGATAAGAACTGGCTTAATAAAAACATTTTTCTTATTCTATCTGGTTCATCTATCAGTTTTATGGAACAGGAAGTACTTAGCAGTAAGAGTCCGATATATGGAAGGCGGACTATGCAGATAGATTTAAAACCGTTTAATTATCTTGAAACTGCGTTGTTTGTGCCTGACTATTCATGTGAGGAAAAAGCAATCTGTTATGGAATTACCGGCGGAGTTGCCAAATATATCTCTATGTTTGATTCGGACAAAAGTCTTGATGATAATATTGCAGATTTGTATTTTAATCCATCGGGATTCATGTATGAAGAACCAAGAAACCTGTTAGTTCAGGAGTTCAGGAATGCACCTGTGTATGATGATGTTGTTTCAGCAATTGCCAATGGAGCGAATAAAGCAGTTGAGATAAAGGATAAAACTAATCTGGAAAGTGCGTCTGTCCACAATATTCTTCAACATTTGCTTGAAACCCGTATTATTGAAAAGACGTATGCAATCACGGAAGAGAACAATAAGAAGAAGGTCATGTATTCATTGTCAGATGGAATGTTTATGTTCTGGCATAAGTTTATTCCGAGGGCAGTTGCAGCAATTGAGATTGATAATGGAAAACAGTATTATTTAAGTCAGGTAAAACCAAAGCTTCATGAGTATATGGGAGAAATATTTGAAAAAATGTGCAGACAGTATCTGTTAATGAACGCATTTTCTAATAAATTCAGTTGTACAGTTCTTCAGGCAGGTAAGTGGTTTGGTACTAATCCGGCAAAGAAAGAGCAGACGGATATTGATGTTGTTGGATTGGACACGACAGAGAATAAGGCAATTCTTGGCGAATGTAAATTCAGGAATACACCAATGGATAAGAAACAGCTTGAAGAACTTATGGACAGAGAAGGTCTAATTGACAAGAGATACAAAGTTGCTGAATATCATCTGTATTCATTAAGTGGATTTACCGACTGGGTAAAGGATAATGCCAAGGCTCTGAATGTCAGATTAATCCCTATTGAAGATATGTATAATTAGCATAAAAACTTTCACATGTTGATTATGACAGCTTGACAACTAAACATTTATTATATAAAATCTAATCAAATGCATTGACGAAGACAGTAGGTTGGAGTGAAAAGCATGAGCGAGCCGGGACGGTGAGAGCCGGTGCGAGTACTATCCATCTGAATATCACTTCTGAGCATCTTCGCTGAAATCATTACGAGACTAAGCGGGGACGGTAATCCCATCGTCAGGTTAAAGCCAGGGACGCATATGATAGTATGTCGTAATCATTCAGATTTTAGGATAAGTAAGTTACCCCTCTGTTGTATTACGACAGAGGGGTTTAATAGTATAAACCAGAAAGGAAGCTGCAATGATTTATCAGAAAGTTTCTGCGGATATGAAGTTCGTAGACAGAGAAAAAGAAGTTGAAAAGTTCTGGAAAGACAATGATATCTTCCAGAAGAGTATTGATAACAGAAAGGAAGGACCAACATACACATTCTATGACGGACCTCCAACTGCTAATGGTAAGCCACATATCGGACATGTGCTTACACGAGTAATTAAGGATATGATTCCAAGATACAGAACAATGAAGGGCTACATGGTTCCTCGTAAGGCTGGATGGGATACACACGGACTTCCAGTTGAGCTTGAAGTTGAGAAGATGTTAGGTCTTGATGGCAAGGAACAGATTGAAGAGTATGGTCTTGAGCCATTTATCAAGCATTGTAAGGAATCAGTATGGAAATACAAGGGTATGTGGGAGGATTTCTCATCTACTGTTGGTTTCTGGGCTGATATGGATAACCCATATGTAACATATGACAATAACTTTATCGAGTCTGAATGGTGGGCTTTAAAGCAGATCTGGGACAAGGGTCTTCTTTATAAGGGATTCAAGATTGTTCCTTACTGCCCTCGTTGTGGTACACCTCTTTCTTCACACGAGGTTGCACAGGGCTATAAGACTCTTAAAGAGCGTACAGCAGTTGTAAGATTCAAGATTGTTGGTGAGGACGCATATTTCCTTGCATGGACAACAACTCCTTGGACACTCTGCTCTAATATAGCTCTTTGTGTTAATCCAGATGAGACTTACGCAAGAGTTAAGGCAGCAGACGGATTCACATACATCATGGCAAATGCACTTCTTGACAAGGTTCTTGGTGGAATCGAGAGAGAAGAAGGCACACCAGCTTATGAGATTATTGAAGAATATAAGGGTAAAGACCTTGAATATAAGGAATATGAGCCGCTTTACCAGTGCGCTAAGGATTGCGCTGACAAGCAGCACAAGAAAGCATTTTTCGTATACTGCGATAATTATGTAACTATGGAAGATGGTACTGGTATCGTTCATATTGCACCTGCATTTGGTGAAGACGATGCAAGAGTTGGTAGAAAATATGACGCTCCATTTGTTCAGATGGTAGATGAGGCTGGTGTTATGAAGCCTGAGACTCCATTTGCAGGAATGCGTGCTAAGCCAACTAAGAAAGAGATGGAAGCAGGCGCTATCAGCTGTGATGTTGAGGTTCTTAAGGAACTTGAGGGCAGAGGAGTCCTCTTCTCAGCACCTAAGGTAGAGCATGAATATCCACACTGCTGGAGATGTGATACACCACTTATCTACTATGCTAGAGAATCATGGTTTATCAAGATGACAGACCCAGAAGTTAAGGCTAACTTAATTGCTAATAATAAGACAATTAACTGGATTCCAGAGACAATCGGTACAGGACGTTTCGGAGCATGGCTTGAAAATGTTCAGGACTGGGGAATTTCACGAAACAGATACTGGGGTACTCCTCTTAATATCTGGCAGTGTGAAGACTGTGGTGAAATGATGTCTATCGGAAGCATTGAAGAACTCAAGGAAAAATCAGACAATTGTCCTGATAACATTGAGCTTCACAGACCATATATTGATGCGGTTACATGCAAGTGTCCTAAGTGTCAGGGAACAATGAAGAGAGTTCCAGAAGTTATCGACTGCTGGTTCGATTCAGGTTCAATGCCATTTGCACAGCACCACTATCCATTTGAGAATAAGGAAGTATTCGAGCAGCAGTTCCCAGCTAAGTTCATATCTGAGGCTGTTGACCAGACAAGAGGCTGGTTCTACTCATTACTTGCTATCTCAACACTGCTCTTTAACAAAGCTCCATATGAGAATGTTATCGTTCTCGGACATGTTCAGGATGCAGATGGACAGAAGATGAGTAAGTCAAAGGGTAACGCTGTTGATCCATTTGACGCATTACAGAAGCATGGTGCTGACGCAATCCGTTGGTATTTCTACGAGAATTCAGCTCCTTGGGTTCCTAACAGATTCAAGGACGAGTGGGTTTCAGAAGGTCAGAGAAAGTTCATGGGAACATTCTGGAACACATATGCATTCTTCGTACTGTATGCTAATATTGATGATTTTGATGCTACAAAGTATCAGCTTGAATATGACAAACTCTCAGTTATGGACAAATGGTTATTATCAAAGCTTAATTCTTTAGTTAAGGTTGTTGATACTAACCTTGAGAACTACAAGATTACAGAGACTGCAAGAGCTCTTGAGGACTTCACAGACGAGCTTTCTAACTGGTATGTAAGAAGAAGCCGTGAGAGATTCTGGGCTAAGGGAATGGAGCAGGATAAGATTAATGCTTACATGACTCTTTACACAACACTTGTAACTCTTGCTAAGATTTCTGCACCAATGGTTCCATTCATGACAGAAAGCATTTATAGAAATCTTGTATGCAGCATTGATAAAAATGCGCCTATTTCAATACATTTATGCGACTTCCCTAAGGTTAATGAGCAGTTCATTGACAAGAAGCTTGAGGAAACTATGGATGATGTATTAGACGCAGTTGTTATCGGACGTGCATGCCGTAATTCAACTAATATCAAGAACCGTCAGCCAATCGGTAAGATGTTCATTAAGGCAGACTGGAAGCTTGATGAGTTCTATACAGCTATTATTGCTGATGAGCTTAATGTTAAGGAAGTTGAATACACAGATGATGTCAGAGCATTTACATCTTACTCATTCAAGCCACAGATGAAGACTCTCGGACCAAAATACGGAAAGCTTCTTAATGCAATCAGAACAGCTCTTACAGAGGTTGATGGTAACGCAACTATGGATAAGCTTAACGAGTCAGGCAGCTTCGAGTTAAATGTTGAAGGTCAGACTATCGAGCTTTCTAAGGACGATGTTCTTATCGAGATGACTCAGAAGGAAGGATTTGTTGCAAGCAGCGACAAGGGTATCACAGTTGTTCTTGATACTAACCTTACTCCAGAGCTTATCGAGGAAGGTTTCGTAAGAGAGGTTATCTCTAAGGTTCAGACTATGCGTAAGGACGCTGGTTTCGAGGTTATGGATAAGATTAATCTCTATGTATCAGGCAACGACAAGATAGCTGATATTGTTAATAAGAATGCCGCTCAGGTTAAGACTGTAGTTCTTGCACAGGATATTATCACTGGAAAGACTGCAGGATTCGAGAAAGAGTGGGATATCAATGGTGAGAAGGTTACACTTGCTGTTGAGAAGCTTGCTTAATGCAGGGAATTGAATAAAAGTTAAATGAAGCTGTGTGCTGGTCTTTGGGGCTGGCGCACAGCTTTATATATTATTTTGAATAATAAAGTTTGCATTTGTAAATATTATTATGTATAATTAAAACATCTATTGTGGGGCGGATTATAGTTTTTACAGGGTATATCGGCGTATTGGGGAGCCGTCCATATTCAGAAGGGAGTTTTAAATACATGGCGACAAGTTTAACACAGAATTTTAGCAAAGAAGAATTCAAGAAGAATGTAATCAGTAACTGCAAGTCTCTTTACAGAAAGAACATTGAAGAGGCTAATCAGCAGGAGGTTTTCCAGGCAGTTTCTTATGCTGTTAAGGATATTATCATTGATAAATGGATTGCTACTCATAAGCAGTATGAGAAGGACGATCCTAAGATGGTTTATTATATGTCTATGGAGTTCCTTATGGGACGTGCACTTGGTAACAATATGATTAACCTCTGTGCTTATGATGAGATTAAGGAAGCTCTTGATGAGCTTGGTCTTGATATTAATGTTATCGAGGATCAGGAGCCAGACGCAGCTTTAGGTAATGGTGGTCTTGGCCGTCTTGCTGCATGTTTTATGGATTCTTTAGCAACGTTACAGTATCCTGCATATGGCTGTGGTATCCGTTATAAATACGGTATGTTCAAGCAGGAGATTAAGGACGGATATCAGGTAGAAGTTCCTGATAACTGGTTAAAGGATGGCAACCCATTTGAAATTAAGAGATCTGAATACAGATATGAAGTTAAGTTCGGTGGATATGTTCGTTCTTACAGAGATGAGAAAACAGGAAGAGATATGTTCGTTCAGGAAGATTACCGTTCTGTAATCGCTGTTCCATATGATATTCCAGTTCTTGGATATGGCAATAATACTGTTAACTCACTTAGAATCTGGGACGCAGAGCCTGTTAATACATTTAACCTTAACTCTTTTGATAAGGGTGATTACCAGAAGGCTATCGAGGAGGAGAACCTTGCAAAGAATATCGTTGAGGTACTTTATCCTAATGATAACCATTATGCAGGTAAGGAATTAAGACTTAAGCAGCAGTATTTCTTCGTATCAGCAAGTGTACAGAGAGCTGTTGACAGATATAAGTCAATGAATAATGGGGATGTTAAGAACATTTATAAGAAGGTTACTTTCCAGCTTAATGATACACATCCAACTGTTGCAGTTGCAGAGCTTATGCGTATCCTTATGGATGAGAATGGACTTGAATGGGATGAGGCATGGGATATCACAACTAAGACTGTTGCTTATACTAACCATACAATTATGGCTGAGGCACTTGAGAAGTGGCCTATCGAGCTGTTCTCAAGACTTCTTCCAAGAATTTATCAGATTGTTGAAGAGATTAACCGTCGTTTCGTAGAAGAGATTAAGGCTAAATATCCAGGAAATCAGGAGAAGGTTCGTAAGATGGCTATTATCTATGACGGACAGGTTAAGATGGCTAATCTTGCAATCGTTGCCGGATATTCTGTTAATGGTGTTGCAAAGCTCCACACAGAAATCTTAAAGAAGCAGGAGTTAAGAGATTTCTATGAAATGATGCCAGAGAAGTTTAATAACAAGACTAATGGTATTACTCAGAGAAGATTCTTAAAGCATGCTAACCCACTTCTTTCTGACTGGATTACAGATAAGATTGGTGATGGATGGGTTACAGATTTAAGCCAGCTTGAGAAACTTATGCTCTATGTTGATGATCCTAAGGCTCAGCAGGATTTCATGCAGATTAAGTATAAGAACAAGGTTCGTCTTGCCAAGTATATCAAGGAGAATAACGGAATTGATGTTGATCCTAATTCTATCTTTGATGTACAGGTTAAGAGACTTCATGAGTATAAGAGACAGTTACTTAATATCTTACATGTTATGTATCTGTACAATCAGATTAAGAGAAATCCTGATTACGACATGGTTCCAAGAACATTTATCTTTGGTGCCAAGGCAGCAGCAGGATACAAGATTGCTAAGCAGACAATCAAGCTTATCAACAATGTAGCTAATGTTATTAATAATGATGCTTCTATTAAGGGCAAGATTAAGGTTGTATTCATTGAGAACTACAGAGTATCTAATGGTGAGATTATATTTGCAGCAGCAGATGTAAGTGAGCAGATATCTACAGCTTCTAAGGAGGCTTCAGGTACAGGTAACATGAAGTTCATGCTTAATGGTGCAATTACTCTTGGTACTATGGATGGAGCTAATGTTGAGATTGTTAATGAAGTTGGTGCTGAAAATGCACAGATATTCGGTCTCAGCTCTGATGAGGTTATCCGTTTCGAGAATGAGGGTGGATATGATCCAATGGAAATCTTTAACAATGATCAGGAAATAAGAGATGTTCTTATGGAACTTATCAATGGAAAGTATTCTCCAGAGGATACAGAGATGTTCAGAGATATCTACAATTCTCTCCTTAACAATGATGGAGGCAGAAGAGCAGATACTTACTTCATTCTTAAGGACTTCCGTTCATATGCAGAAGCTCAGAGAAAGATTGATGAGAGATACAGAGATACTAAGGGCTGGGCTAAGACTGTTATGACTAATACAGCCAAGGCTGGTAAGTTCTCATCAGACAGAACTATCGAAGAGTACGCTACAGAAATCTGGAAGCTTACTAAGACTCCAGTTGAGATGTAATATCGAAATTGTCAGAAGATTATTGAATATTTCCCCGCACTTTATGTGCGGGGATTTTTGCAATTAAAAACAGTATAAACTCCATGAATCTGGAAACCATATTAACATCAAAGCTTTGCGAAATGATAGGAGGATGTTAATATGGCGAATGTAAGAACGCGTGGAACCGACAAGGTTAAGGTTGTGTCAGCAGTTATTACGCTGGCAGTTATTGTTGCGCTTGTGTTTGGGATATTTTCAGTAGCACAGAATGTTAAGAAATCTAAGAATAACAATCTTGTGAATCTGAATGAAACTGAAGGAAATGTGGCTATCAAGACGGATGATGACCCGGATATTCCAGTGGAAGAACCAACAGTTGGTGATGATGATATAATCAATGCCAATGCGAGAGCAAGCATGTCAGATGATGGTGATGGAACTGAGAATCAGGTTACAGAGCAGACAAAGGAGCAGCAGACTGAGGAACAGACAGTCAGGCCTATGACAGAGGCTGAGGTTATGGCAAATGCTATAAGTAAGTATACATTTGAACAGGGAGCTCTTATATACTGGCCTGTCAGTGGTACAGTTACTCTTGGATACAATATGGATTCTACTGTGTATTTTAAGACTCTTGGCATGTACAAATGCAGTCCCGGCATGGTGGTTGCTTCTGATGTAGGAACTAAGGTATGTGCGGCAGTTTCTGGTGTAGTTATTGATGTTGCTGAGAATACTGAAACAGGACTTACTGTAAGAGTTGCAGCGGGTAATGGATATGAGATGACAACAGGTATGCTTTCTGATGTGAATGTTAAGATAGGCGATACTGTTACAGCAGGTCAGCTTCTCGGTACTGTGGCCGAGCCAACAGCATACTATAAAGAAGAGGGACCGGGAATATATTTTGCAATGACCAAGGATGGTATTCCTGTAAACCCTATGGATTACCTTAGCGAGTAATTGTTGACAATACGCGTAAAATCGGCACCTGTTTATGATTTTACAAGCAATGTGTGCGGAGAAACAGCCGGCAGTCTCCAATATATAAGTGGGATAACGCCTGAAAGGGCAAGGCAGGTGCTTAATATAGATAAAGGCGGCGGGAATCCGCCGCTTACATATTTTATGGGGTGTAGCGGAGCGGGGAAGTGTTGTTGGCTGCGAAGTGTTGTTGGCGAGGCTGGAAATGTTGTGGTTTGGAAGGAAACCTACTAAGGAGATGTAAGTCAGAAGATTAGTAGGTGTTTTTTGCGTGGGGAATAGATTTCTATTATGTGGAGACCTACTAATTAGAGCGATTGCTATGAGTTAGTGGGTCTTTTCTTTGGAAATGATGGATGATATTTTGGAAAAGACCTACGAAAGAAATCGATAGCTGTGAGTTAGTAGGTGTTATTATTAGATTGAGAGAATAATGTTTAGCAAAAAACCTACAAAAGAAATTAATAGCTTGAAATTAGTAGGTCTTATCTTTAGGTTCAACGAATATGCATTATGAGATTGACCTACTAATGGCGATGGTTGTTGCATCTTAGTAGGTCTTTTCAATATTTATCATGAGGATAACAATAAAAAAGACCTACTAAACTTATGCTTACTGCAAGTTTAGTAGGTCACAGCGTTGATTGTGTATTGATAAGAAGTTTGATGAAACCTACTAAAATGCTTAGTTAAAGCAGGTTAGTAGGTTTTACTACATAATAGCAACGAAGTTATACATTAATATGAAGTGGCAGAGGCTTCCTGCCATAACAAATACATGGAAAATTTCATGTGTTCCAAAGTTAGGGTGCTTTACGTTAAATGCTGGCATCTTAATTGCGTATATTACGCCGCCGACTGTGTAGAATATTCCACCGGCGAGAAGCCAGAAGAAAGCAGCTCCGGCAAGTGCTGAATATATCTGTGGAAAAGCCATTACACAGGTCCAGCCCATTACGATGTAGAGTACTGATGAAATCCACTTAGGACAAGTTACCCAGAGAAGCTTGAAGGCAATGGCAAGAATTGCAATTCCCCACACGATGCCAAACATAACATAACCATATATATTATGAAGAACAACGAGGCAGACAGGAGTATATGAGCCTGCGATAAGAACAGGAATCATGCAGTGGTCAAGCCTCTTAAGCACTATATTGACATTGCTTGATATGTCAAATGTGTGGTAAGTAGTGCTTGCTGCATACAGAAGAATCATGCTTACCATAAATACAGTCATAGAAATAACCGTAACAGTTGTTCCATATGCAGCTGCTTTAAGGATAAGCGGAAATAATCCCGCAATTGCACAGAGCATGCCGATAAAATGAGTTATCGAACTGCCAGGATCTTTAATAATCATCTGTGCCTTTATCTTAGTGTGTATATTATCATTCTGTAAATGAAGTGCTGGTGCAAAAGTTGTCATAATAAATTCCTCCTTCTATAATGATATGTAGTATTGAAAACTACTTCTTGCTGAAATGATAATATAACAAATGGTTTGATAATGCAAGTGTTTTATATAAAATTAATAATTATTGACATACCATATAAGTAGGAATTAAAATTTAGATATAAAAAGATATAGAAAGGAAATACAATGTTAAATCAGTTTTCAAGAACAGAGCTTCTGTTTGGTAAAGAAGCTATGGATATATTAGAGAATTCCCGTGTTGCCGTATTTGGTGTAGGAGGCGTCGGTGGATATACAGTGGAGGCGCTTGTAAGAAGCGGCGTGGGTGCGATTGACTTAATAGATGATGATAAAGTGTGCCTTACCAATCTTAACAGACAGATTATTGCAACAAGAAAAACAGTTGGACAGTATAAGACAGATGTGTGCATGGAGAGAATTCACGACATTAATCCGAAATGTGAGGTTACAGTACACAAATGTTTCTTCCTTCCGGAAACTAAAGACCAGTTTGATTTTTCAAAATATGACTATGTAGTTGATGCAGTTGATACTGTTACAGCCAAGATAGCACTTGTAATGGCTTGTCAGGAGACAGGAACACCAATTATAAGCAGTATGGGTGCTGGTAATAAGCTTAATCCTGCGGAATTTGAGGTCGCTGATATATATAAGACTTCAGTATGCCCTCTTGCCAAAGTTATGAGAAGAGAATTAAAGAAGAGGAATGTTAAGCATCTTAAGGTCGTATACTCTAAGGAGAAGCCGGTTCGTCCTATTGAAGATATGGGAATCAGCTGCCGTACTAACTGTATATGTCCTCCGGGAGCAGCCCACAAATGTACAGAAAGACGTGATATTCCGGGTTCAACAGCATTTGTACCATCTGTAGTAGGACTTATAATTGCCAGTGAAGTTATTAAAGATATTACACATGATGCAATGGTTAAAACTCGTCATGAAAATGGTGTTGACATTGAGGGATAATAGTGGTATTTTATATTCAACAACACATTTACACATCAAGTTAGTAGGTTAATAGGAACGCAAAAGCATATTTGCAAATGCATTCAATACAAGGAGGAAAATTCCTCTCCTCGCCAGAGGGGCTCGGATTTTGCTCCGCAAAACAAGGAGGAATAAAACATGAGTAAAGTAATTAACAGTGCATTGGAACTTATTGGAAACACACCTCTTCTTAACGCAAGTCGTTACGCTAAGAATGCAGGAATCGAAGGAGTTACACTTCTTACAAAGCTTGAGTATCTTAACCCAGCAGGTTCAGTTAAGGACAGAGTTGCCCTTGCTATGATTGAGGATGCTGAGAAGAAGGGTGAGCTTAAGCCAGGAGCAATGATTATAGAGCCAACATCAGGTAATACAGGTATTGGTCTTGCTGCAGTTGCAGTTGCTAAGGGCTACAGAGCAGTTCTTACTCTTCCAGATACAATGTCAGTTGAGAGAAGAAATCTTCTTAAGGCTTATGGTGCTGAGATTGTTCTTACAGAAGGCGCTAAGGGTATGAAGGGTGCTATCGCTAAGGCAGAAGAATTAAAGGAGCAGAATCCTGGTTCAGTTATCTTAGGTCAGTTCGTTAACCCAGCTAACCCAGCAGTTCATAAGGCTACAACAGGTCCAGAGATCTGGGAGCAGACAGAAGGAAAAGTTGATATATTTGTTGCAGGTGTAGGTACAGGAGGAACTGTTACAGGTGTTGGTGAATACCTTAAGTCACAGAACCCAGATGTTAAGGTTGTTGCTGTAGAGCCAGCTACAAGCCCTGTTCTTTCAAAGGGTGAGGCAGGACCACATAAGATTCAGGGTATCGGTGCAGGATTTGTTCCAGATACACTTAATACTAAGATATATGATGAAGTTATCGCAATCGAGAATGAAGATGCATTCGTAGAAGGCAGAAGCTTTGCAAAGAGCGAAGGTATACTTGTTGGTATCTCTTCAGGTGCAGCACTTAAGGCAGCACAGATACTTGCAGCCCGCCCAGAGAATGCAGGAAAGACAATAGTTGCTCTTCTTCCAGATTCAGGTGACAGATATCTTTCAACAGCACTTTTTAATGAGCAGTAATATATATTAATGAAAAGAGACAATCTATTTGATTGTCTCTTTTTTTATACCCTTTAGGGTGCAATATAAAATTAAATGGATAAAATATACCCTATCGGGTGCTTTTTGCTTGAAAAATATTGACATTATACCCGAAAAGGTGTAATAAAATGTATATATTGACAAAAAGAGGGGATAATAATGAATAAAATTGCTGAGTTTATAAAACAGAATAGAAAAGCAAGTGGTCTTACTCAGGAAGAATTTGCGATTCGTTCAGGACTGGGACTAAGATTTGTTCGGGAATTAGAGCAGGGAAAAGAAACCGTAAGAATGGATAAAGTTAATGTTGCATTATCTATGTTTGGAATGGAAGCGGTACCGGGAAGAAAGGAAAAATAATGGAGATTTTAAGGACTGCCTATGTGTATGTTAGAAATGTATATGCAGGGGAATTATGTGAAACAGACGATGGATATTTGTTTAGTTATGACAGTGATTATATTGAATCTAATGGTGCTAGTGCGGTATCGCTTACAATGCCGCTTTCTAAACAGACTTATACGTCGAAAACATTGTTTCCCTTTTTTGATGGACTTATACCAGAGGGGTGGCTGCTTCAGGTTGTGAGTAGAAATTGGAAAATAAATATACAGGACAGATTTGGACTGCTTCTCGTTTCTTGTAAGGATTGTATAGGAAATGTCAGCATAAAAGAGGTGAAGGAATGAATTGTTTATGTTGCGGAAAAACATTAAATAATGGCGGAATAGATGGATGGCATAAAAACTGTATTAAAAAATTTTTTGGAACAAATGAGCTTCCGGAAATTGATATAAATAAAAGTATAATAGAGAAAATAGCCTTAGAAGCTACAACAAAGGGATATACAGTTACCGGTGTTCAGAAAAAATTATCGTTACATCTGTTCTCTGAAAAGACGAAAGCAAGACTTACTATGGTCAATTATCCAACAGGATATATTCTGAAACCACAGGTTGATGAATTTGAGGCATTACCTGAGGCAGAGCAGCTTGTTATGTGTATGGCAGATATTGTGGGAATAGTAACTGTGCCACATGCGTTAATTCAGAACAATGGTAGTTATGCTTATATTACAAAGAGAATTGACCGTAAGATAAGTAAAGATAATGTTCAATTGATAGCTATGGAAGATTTTTGTCAGTTGGATTTAAGACTTACGCAGGATAAATATAAAGGCTCATATGAGAGATGTGCTAAAATAGTAGACAAGTATTCAAGCAGACAAGGTCTGGATATGACGGAGTTATATCTTAGAATAGTTTTTTCATATGTAGTTGGTAATTCTGATATGCATTTGAAAAATTTTTCTCTTATAGAGACTGGAGAAGGAAGTGAAGAATATATTCTTTCCCCAGCGTATGATTTGCTTCCGGTTAATCTGATAATGCCGGAAGATAAAGAACAATTTGCACTTACAATGAATGGAAAAAAGCAGAACATAAGAAGAAAAGATTTTCTGATATATGCTGAGAAATGCGGTATTTCCAAAATATCGGCTGAAAAAATGATTGAAAGTATTGTTAAAAAGAAAGATAAATTTATTAATATGTGTATGGAGTCATTGTTGACAGAACATTTAAAGAATGAATTTGTAGAGTTGTTGGAAAAAAGAATAAGTGTGTTAGAAAAATAATAGGCAGGGACTTGATTTTTCAAGTCCCTGCCTTTTTCGTTAGATATTAAGTAAATCACTATATACTTTTAAAGCACCGTCTGTATCATGAGCAAGTACCTTCTTGGCAAGTACTTTACCAAGCTGAACACCTTCCTGATCGAAGCTGTTGATGTTCCATACGAATCCCTGGAACATAATCTTGTTCTCGAAGTGGGCAAGTAAAGCACCAAGTGTCTTAGGAGTAAGCTTGTCTCCGATAATAATGCTTGAAGGTCTGCCACCCTTGAAGTTCTTGTTAAGGTTCTCGTCTGACTTTCCACATGCAAATGCAACAATCTGAGCAGCAACATTTGCACAAAGCTTCTGCTGGCTTGTGCTGTCCTGAATTGTAACATCTGTTTCTAACTGATTATTCTTAAATCCGATGAACTGTAATGGCACAATATCAGTTCCCTGATGAAGAAGCTGATAGAATGAATGCTGTCCGTTAGTTCCCGGTTCACCAAAGATAACAGGTCCTGTAGGATAAGTAACTGGCTCACCAAATCTGTTTACTGACTTACCGTTAGATTCCATATCAAGCTGCTGAAGATGAGCAGGGAAACGGCTTAAAGCCTGTGAATATGGAAGAACGGCCGTACAAGGATAGCCTAATACATTTCTTTCGTATACACCGATAAGGGCATCTAACATCTCAGGGTTCTTGCGCATATCAGGGTTAGCTGATAACTTGTCCTCTTCTGCAGCACCATCAAGGAATTCTGCAAATACTTCAGGTCCGAAAGCAAGTGATAACACAGCACCGCCAACTGATGAAGTAGAAGAGAAACGTCCGCCGATATAGTCGTCCATGAAAAATGCGTCTAAATAATCATCACTCTTGGCAAGTGGTGAAGTCTCGCTTGTTACGGCAATCATATGCTTAGAAGGATCAAGTCCTGCCTTCTTTAATGCATCCTTAACAAATGACTCATTAGTAAGAGTCTCAAGAGTTGTTCCTGACTTAGAAACAAGTACGAATATAGAATGTGCAACATCAGTAGAAGCAAGCACTGCGGCAGCGTCATCAGGATCAACATTGCTGATGAACTTAGCTTCCATCTTAAATGCATTGTTCTTCTTAGCCCAGTTCTCAAGTGCTATATACATTGCACGAGGACCAAGGTCGCTTCCGCCGATACCAATCTGAACAACAGTTGTAAACTTCTCACCGGCTGCATTAGTAATCTCACCGTTATGTACTTTATTAGCAAATTCAGCAATTCTTTCCTGCTGTGTCTTGTAAAATGTTCTCTTATCAACACCATCAGCTTCAACAGCATCGCCTAACTGACCTCTTGTCATATGATGAAGAACAAGTCTCTTCTCACCTGTATTGACAACCTCTCCGTTATATAAAGCCTTGAACTTGTCTGCAAGCTGTGCCTCATCAGCAAGCTTTTCAAGTGCAGCAAGCACATTTTCATCAACCTGCTTAGATGCATAGTTATATGAAAGACCGGCAGCCATAGGTACGCTGTAATTCTTAACGCGTTCTGCGCCATTATCACCAGACATAACTTCTGTAAGACAGGCTGGCTTAACATCAGCTAACTCCTTGTAAGATGAAAGTGTGTCTAAATTGTTCCATGAAACCATAATCCATATCTCCTTCACTACAAATATTTAATTACACAATAAATCATAACAAAATTATACTATTTAACTTTGTCGAATTCAAGGAAAAGGGCGACAGAATATTAGATATTCTGAGGTGCAGACATCTGCTGTTTATATTGCTGCTTGCTTAGTGTAATAATGTTACCGCAGCTCTCGCACATAATGCCCCGTGTTTTCTTATATTGTATCAAAGGAATACCATATAATCTGAATTGCATATAGCGTTTAGCCAGAGTCTGGTTAATAGTGTGGTTACAATTAGTGCATAAAGATACACCAAGATTTCTATCTCTTTTTAAGATAGTCTGATAACTATAATGAACCGGAATGTACATATCAGCAGCCCTCCTTGCGAATGCAGTTTTTCAAAAATAGAATCATTGAATTGAATTCCTGACTTTCTTTTTCAGAAGGAGCGCCAAGATAGCGTTGTCCAGTCGAAGTCTCAAAAGCAATGTAATTAGTAATAGAAGGTTCTCCATCAATGAAATTACATTTGAATACATTAACAATGTCCTGAAGCGGAATAATGTTTATACCATTCTTTACATCAGATACATCTATAAAATAATTCTTAGATGCGGCAGCCTTAAGTTTGGAAGAGTACAGGCATGAACCGTTAGAAAAGTCTGGATATACATTGTTTAACTCACCAAGACTGTTCAGTTTTTCAAGTTTCTGGCTTATAGCTCTCCTGTGGCTTATATTGGTTAACAGAACAACAACAAGGACAAATGCAACAAATGCGGCTAATATGTAAAAAATTGTAGAAGTTCCTCTTGGCGTATCTGTTGTGTCAAGTATAAGTGTGCCAAAGTAAGTTTTGTAATTAGACATTGTAATACCGGTTTCGTTGCTGTCAAAATATCCAACAGCATAGCTGGCTAATTCAGATGTAAGATTATCTGCCTTGCCGGTAACTGTAATTCCTGGCAGCTTGTCAAATGCGTCGTCTGTCAGAACATCTTCACCATAAACCGGAAATGTCTTTTTAGTGTTAGTCTTGATAATATAAGCGAGATTGTCAGTGCCATAAGCAACATAGAAAACAGAAGTAACATTTCCGTTATCTGTCTCATCGGCAAATGGACCAGAGACACATTTTACATCAAGTGTTGCATACCCGTCAGTTGTAAAAGCATTAAATGTCTGGTCAATAGAATAGAAGTGGCTGAAATAATAGCCCATACATGCTAAAAATGCTGTAATAACAGCAAGAACCACGATAGAAATGTAGTGTGGTTTAAAAAGATTGAGAATGTTTTTCTTAAACTGTTCCATATTCAATTCCTCCCCTCAATTAATATGATAAGGAATACAAAAGGGAAAGTCAAGATAAATAAAATATACTGATAATAAATATGACAGGCAATAAAAAGAGGAATAAGTCTCAAAACTTATTCCTCTCAAAAATCCTTATATTATGCGATTTATTGGACTAACAATTAACCAAAGTATCTCTTAAGAAGTCCCTCAAATGCCTTACCATGTCTAGCCTCATCTCTAGCCATCTCATGAACTGTATCGTGGATTGCATCAAGGTTAGCAGCCTTAGCTCTCTTAGCAAGGTCAACCTTACCTGCTGTTGCGCCGTTCTCAGCTTCAACTCTCATCTCAAGATTCTTCTTAGTGCTGTCTGTTACAACTTCGCCGAGGAGTTCAGCGAACTTAGCAGCATGCTCAGCTTCTTCCCAAGCAGCCTTCTCATAGTAAAGACCGATTTCTGGATAACCCTCTCTGTGAGCAACTCTTGCCATAGCAAGGTACATACCAACTTCTGAACATTCACCTTCAAAGTTAGCTCTTAAATCAGCAACGATATCCTCGCTTACGCCCTTAGCTACGCCAACAACATGCTCAGCAGCCCATTCTCTTTCTCCTGTCTGGGCAGCGAACTTGCTTGCTGGTGCTTTACATACTGGACAGACGAAATCTGCTGGAAGAGCTTCTCCCTCATAAACATAACCACATACTGTACATACATACTTCATAATAATTATCTCCTTTCGTTTATAAACATAACAGGCATGCGCCTGAACTTTGCTTATCCAAACCTCTGAAAATGTTTCATCAGTTCGTAAATAGAATATAACAGAAATAAATCAGCTTGTCAATAAAAATAGGAATGACTCCTATTTTACTGACTTGTAAAAATGTTAATTTTCTGAGGCACATTTTTCACACAATCCATAGAAACAGACTGAACCAGCCTCGATTTTGCCAGGAAAATGTGATGCTACATTAGCTCCGAGATTTTCAAGGATTTCATTATCTGATGGATTGGTGATATCGATTAAACATTTGCATCTTCTGCACTGGAAATGCAGATGAGGCTTCGTATTGGCATCGTAATGCACGAAACCGTCCTCGCATGGAACAGTGACGGCTTCGCCATGCTCCACAAGAAAGGAAAGGTTTCTATAAACTGTTCCAAGACTTATGCTTGGAAAATCATTTTTGACAAATGTGTATACAACATCGGCAGTTGGGTGGTCTTTGCGTGACATAAGAAATGTTTTGATAGCATCACGCTGACGGCTATGTTTAACAGCGCCCATAAAATCACCTCCAGATTATTATTTACTATTATCTTTAATTAAATTCATAATTTTGTCAATAGAATCCTGCTGCTCACTCTTTTCCATATTAAGGATATACTGATGTCTGTTGGCGTAAAGCTCGCGGACAGCGGCAAGTAAAGTATCTTTATTCATATCCTCCTCAGTAAGAACCATAGAATAACCATGCTCCTTGAAAGAATTGGCATTAAGAATCTGGTCGCCGCGGCTTGCATTAGCAGAAAGCGGAATCAGAAGATTAGGTTTCTTGAGAGCAAGCAGCTCGCATATCGCATTAGCACCCGCACGGGAGATAACGATAGAACTGATTGCAAAAAGGTCGCGCATCTGCTCACTTATGTACTCAAACTGGACATAGCCCGGAGTGCCATTGAGCGATTCGTCCATCTTGCCTTTTCCGCACAGATGAACAACCTGAAAATCCTTAAGAAGCTCAGGTAAAATGCTTCTTACAGCCTCATTTACATGGACAGCGCCAGTGCTTCCGCCAACAACGAGAATAATCGGTTTGTCAGTTGTGAAGTTGCAAAGGTCAAGTCCGGCAGCTTTATTACCAAGAAGAAGTTCCTGTCTGATAGGCGAACCTGTAAGAACAGCTTTTCCTTCAGGGAGATACTTGAGTGTTTCTGGGAAATTACAGCATATTTTAGTTGCTTTTCTCATGGCAATCTTGTTGGCAAGTCCCGGTGTCATATCAGATTCGTGAATAATTACTGGAATATGACGGCTTCCGGCGGCAAGAACAACAGGTACAGACACGAAGCCTCCTTTAGAGAATACAATATCAGGTTTAATCTTTCTCATAAGTTTCTTAGCCTGAAAAAGTCCATGAAGCACACGGAATGGGTCAGACAGATTCTTAAGACTTCTGTATCTTCTTAATTTACCAGATGAAATACCATAATAAGGAATTCCAAGATCTTCAATAAGAGTTTTCTCAATACCAGCATAAGAGCCGATATAGAAAACCTCGTAGCCGGCTTCCTTAAGGCTTGGAAGCAGGGCAATATTAGGTGTTACATGTCCGGCAGTACCACCGCCGGTAAGTACTATTTTTTTCATAGGTCATTCTCCTGAAAATATAATAAAATGTCCGATTTGTTCAAATGTATCATTACATTTTGTGAGCAAATCTTTCCTTAAAGCTGCAATGCATGCAGAGCGGTTCAACCGCAGTCTTTTTCTTGAACCCTTCCATAAATGCGACGCTTCGCGGGCGTGCAAGGATTTCTTCAAGTGTTGAATCAAGAATATTGCCAAGAGCCATCACTCCGTTACCGTCAAGACAGCATGGAACAACAGTACCGTCGCACAGAATAGCCATGTGCTGGCGGAGTCCCTGACAGAATCCGCGGTCATTGCAATAAGTGCTGTTCACATCAGGCCATTCAAACGGAGACTGCACATTTATATAAAGATGTCTCTTGATTGTGCAGTTCTTATCGCCAAATAGAAACGGCTCTTTCTTAGTATTCCAGAGTCTTAGCGAAATCTCAGTGTCTGTCTTATCAAGAAGTGTTTCACATGATTCAAAAAGATTATGAATATAAGAATCCATGTCAATACAGTCGTTATCGTCAGCACTGTGGAGCGACACATTAATCTGATGTACAGGATATTCAAGTAAAACCGGAAGCTTCTCTTTAATAAGAGTGGCATTGGTAGTAAGATTTACTGTCATATCCGCGTCCTGACATATCTTAAGAATTTCGCCAAGCTGTGGGTGAAGAAGCGGTTCACCTTTAACATGAAGATAAATGTAATTGGTGTAATGTCCGATTCTTTCAATCACTGTGCGGAATTCGTCCACACTCATAAAATGTGGTTTTCTCAGAGTTTCCTGACAGAAAGAGCAGTGCAGGTTGCAGCTGCTTGTTATCTCAACATAAACTCTTTTAAATCGCGCAACACTATTCATTCTCTTTCTTATATTCCTTTAAAGCCTGTGCAAGCTGGTCTGGACATGATGTGTCCTTGTAACCGCATTTGATACCGTCCATTCTCTTGATGGCTTCGTCAACGTCCATGCCCTCAATAAGAGCAGCAACGCCCTGTGTATTGCCAGCACATCCGCCAGTAAAACGCACATTAACAACCTTTCCATCAACAACATCAAAATCTATCGCGCGGGAACATACGCCCGAAGTCTTAAATTTCATAAAAATCTCCTTACTTAACTTTTTGCATTATTCGCTATTCGGTATATGTATTGTTGTGAGAAAATGATAAATTAGCGCAGAGTGCTTTGGAGTCGCCGGCACTTAGCGAGCTGTAAGCAGATATCTCAGATATATGCTTATAGCAAGCTTAGTACCGCTGCGAACGAAGTCCGAATCGGAGATTCGAACAGCAGCGCAAGCGTGCTATGCGATAATTTATCAATTTCTCACAATGTCAGTACACATACCTGATTACAGTATAACACTTTTGCAGGATATGAAAAAGCATAAGTTGTTTTATTGCAAATGTTCAATTATAATGTATGCAGTTTGAAATGGATATATAAGGAGGATTTATGATCGGTATTATTGGCGCAATGGACGAAGAAGTAGAGCAGCTTGTTGAGGTAATGGAGATTACCCGCGAGGAAACTAAGGCATGCATGACATTTAAAGCAGGAAAGCTTTCTGGAAAAGATGTTGTTATTGTAAGAAGCGGAATCGGTAAGGTTAATGCGGCAGCATGCACACAGATTCTTGTCGATGATTTTAAGGCTGACTACATTATTAATACAGGAATCGCTGGTTCACTTAAGGCAGAGATTGATATTGCAGATGTTGTTATTTCGTCAGATGTTCTTCATCATGACATGGATGCGACAGGATTTGGATATCCTTTGGGACAGATTCCAAGAATGGATACACTTTCATTTGCAGCAGATGAAAGACTTATTAAACTTGCAGGCGAGGCATGCAAAAAGGCAGTTCCGGAAATCGGAGTTCATGTCGGCAGAGTTGTAAGCGGTGACCAGTTCATATCAGACAAGGCTGTTAAGGGGAGAATCAGCAGCAATTTCGATGGCTTCTGTACAGAGATGGAAGGAGCAGCGATTGCACAGGTTTCTTACCTTAATAAAGTTCCATTTGTAATATTAAGAACTATATCAGATAAGGCTGATGACAGCGCAACAATGGATTACCCAGCATTTGAAAAGCTCGCAATCGCTAACAATGTCAAGGTTATGAAGGAACTCGTTGCAAATATTTAATCAGACGGTGGTTCGACAATATCTGCTTTAATTAAGATGTATAATGCGGTAGTATTCAATGTCTTTTGGGAGGTTTGTATGCAGACTGTATTAATAGCAATCAGAAATTATGCGGATGATGACAGCGACAATGTCGACATACATAGCAGGCTGACTGTAAAACCATTTAAGAAAATGAAAGGCGCAGGACGACTTTTTTTACTGAAAAATGTAGACAGGGAGCTTGTGAAATTAAATAAACAGTACAGGGAAATTATTAAAAATGTACGATAATTATGCAATAATGTGCAGAAACGGAGGATTATTATGAAGATACTTATGTTGGAAACTATGACATACGGAGATGATATTTCGCTTGAGCAGTTTAACAGGCTTGGCGAGGTTGTGACATACAGCTTAAGTTCTTATGAGGAAGCTGTTGCGAGAATGAAAGAGCATAATCCTGATGTCGTTATTATTAATAAAACTAACATGAACGCAGAGTGCATGGCGGCTGCGCCTAATCTTAAGATGGTGGCAGAGGCAGCTACAGGCTACAACAATATTGATACAGAATATGCCAAAGCACATGGAATAAGAGTTGCCAATGTTGCCGGATATTCAACACAGTCAGTTATACAGCATACATTTGCACTTGCATTCTATCTTGTTGAGAAGATGAGATATTATGATGACTTCGTAAAAAGCGGCGAGTATGCCGAGTGGCCTTGCTTCTCGCATTTTGCAAATGTGTTCCATGAACTGGCAGGAAAGACATGGGGAATCGTCGGACTTGGCAATATAGGAAGAGGTGTTGCTAAGATTGCGGCAGACTTTGGCTGTAATGTAATATATTATTCAGCAAGCGGACACAGCTATGATGTGCCATATGAAAGATACGAGCTTGATGAATTTTTGAAGAAATCGGACATTGTGTCAATTCATGCACCGCTTAACAAATATACAGAAAATCTGTTTAATTATGAGACACTTAAGAAGATGAAGAGCAGCGCTGTTCTTCTGAATCTTGGACGCGGTCCGATCGTTAATGACGCAGACCTTGTAAGAGCGCTTAACGAAGGCGTGATTGCAGCAGCAGGACTTGATGTAATAACTACTGAGCCGGTTGCCAAGGACAATCCACTTCTTACAATCAAGGACAGTAACAAGCTTATCGTTACTCCTCATGTTGCATGGGCAACATACGAGGCGAGAACACGCCTGATGGACGAGATATATCTTAATATTAAGGCATTTATGGCTGGGGAAGAGCGAAATGTTATTGTTTAATGTGTAGTTCAATGAGTAATAAATTATATGTGATTGATGCGGATTCCGGGTGGAGTCCGCATTTTTTAATGCGGGAAAATGCAACATAAAATAAGCTGCATTTTAAAGTTAGAAGTTATTAAATTTTAGGAAAGTGGTTGACAACTGTAAAACAAAACGCTATTCTAAGGTTGACAGATGTAGAACGGACAGGGGGAAATCACGATGAATTTAAATAAGAGTGAATGGTCAATTATGGAGAAGCTATGGGAGCAGCCGTATACTATGATGCAGTTGTTTCACATGCTCGAAGAGGAGACTGGCTGGAGCAAAAGTACTGTTGTCACAATGCTTGGAAGGATGGTGGACAAAGGGCTGATTGCTTACAGTGAAGGCGGCAGAGCAAGAGAATATTATCCGCTGGTTAAGAAGGAAGATGTGGCATTGTCGGAGACAAAGAGCCTGCTTGACAGAGTGTTTAAGGGTTCAGTGAACATGATGATGAGCACGCTTGTCAAATCTAACGAACTTAGCAAAGATGAGATTAATGAGTTACAGGCTATATTGAAAAAGGCAGGTGAGAAAGCTGATTAATGTAGTTATAACATCAAGCATAATGATTGTTGTGGTAATGATTTTGCGAAAACTCTTTGCCAGCAGGGTAAAGAGCGGAGTAATCTGTGTATTGTGGGCGATAGTTGCTATTCGGCTTCTTATACCAGTGCAGTTATTTGGAAATGTTTTAAATGTAACCGATTATCTGATTGAAAATGTAATGAATCTTCAAGGTAAGGGCATTACAAATGAGCGACTGTTGAAATCTAATAGTATATCGGATTCACAGGTTGGTGATGATTCGCAGGCAGGAAGTGGAGTGCAGCCGGACGGCAGTATGCAGGCGGGAAGTAGCGGCGCGCAGTTGGAAGGTGGAGAGCAGTCTGGCGACAATATGCAGACAGGAAGCAGCGTGATGTCAGATGACAATGCACAGACAGAAAGTTATGTGCGGTCAGCAAGTGATATGCAGTCAGATAATTACATAAAGATTGAAAATTATATGCGCGTTATATGGCTGACTGGCATGGTACTTATGTTTATTGTCGTAGTTGTCAGCAATCTTATATTTACAGGCAGACTTATGTCATCAAGGAAGTTAGCAGGCAAAAGCGGCAAAATTAACATTTATAAAACAGAGATTGTGGATTCTGCATGTCTGTATGGTGTTGTTCGTCCGGCTGTTTATGTTAATGATAATGCAGGGGACAATGAATTTATAATAAACCATGAACTGACTCACTACAGACACAGAGACAACTGGTGGGCGTTAGTGAGGATGTTGTGTGTATGTATATACTGGTTTAATCCGCTTGTGTGGGTGGCAGCACATTTTCACAAAGAGGATTGCGAATTATTCTGTGATGAAGCGGTTATAAGAAATTGCAGTGCAAGCGAGAGACAGAAATATGGTGAGGTGCTGTTAAATGCTGCAGCCAGACGTTCCGGCAGATTATCGGATATATATCTTTTATCAGGAGCGTCCTCTGGTTACCGCGAACTTAAGAGGCGGATTGAAAGAATTGCTGGCAGCAGGAAAACATACAAAAGTGCAGCATTTGTACTGATAATGATTGTTGTGGCTGTTACTGTTCTGGCATTTGGAGGTGGAAGTGTTAAGGGCAGTAGTAAATTGCCTGAAAGCATAATTGAGGATGATACTCAAAAGGACAATGATAAAATGCAGAATTATCTCATCACGGAATACAAATATGATCTCACACAAGATGGTGTTGATGATGTTGTATCAATAGAAATATACGGAAATGCTGTGGATATCAATAATGTCGATGAGGCACTTAAGGATACAAGAAAATATGTTACGGTGACAGCCCAAGATGGTGTTACAGGGCAGATTTTGTATACAAAAGAAGTTGGGAACAGCCACTCGCAGAATGGATTTGTTTCGATAGTTTCAGAGAATGGTAATTATTATATTATGGACGGAATAAAAGGCGTATGGCAGGGTGATGGTCTTGAAAGGTTCATGGTTTATGATTTCTCTTCAGGCACGAAAAATGTTGTAGATGAGTGCAAGGTTGATTACTACGCTTCGGAAGAATCAGCGGAAAGGGCAGCAAACCGCGGTAAGTCGCTTGTTTCACAGCAGGAAGCTGATGAAATGTATAATGGCAGGATTGCAAGGTGGAATGATGGCGCAGTTGTGCTGATTGAATGTTTGAATTAGGGGTGTTCCTATGTGATTATAAAGAAAGGGAGTAAAGCTGGTTACTTTACTCCCTTTCCTTGTAATATTTAATCTGTTATTTTATCTCTAGCCATAGACTTTTAATTTATCTCTTTCAATACTTTCAGGCATTATATTATAGGCTTCTTTCTCGCTTATAACATCAACATTTTTTCCGAACTCTTCCTGAAGATAATAATATAATCCGAAAAATTCCATGCCAACCGCCCTGTTAAGAACAATCATGAAATCTATGTCACTATTCTCAGTTGCTTCTCCTCTTGCATATGAGCCAAACAGATAAGCTTCTTTTACAAAGTCCTGCTTTTCAAATACCTTCCGGCATTTTTCTTTTATTTGTTCTATCGTGTATATCATGTGAGTTCCTTCCTTTGTGAGGAATTTAATTATATCATATCTTTATGGAGCAAAATATATATAACGAACTTTTTATTTGTAAATGAATATGAAAGGCAGAATGTTCTAGTAAAACGCAAAAAGCAAACGCAATATATCAAACAAATTTGATATTCTTCGCACTAAAACTGACATATTGCGGGTGAAAGTTGATATTCTTCGCATTAAATGTTATAATTTGCGTAAGATATATTGTTGACGGTGGGAATGACAGAGGAGGTTCAGATGAAAAGTTGTAAAGAGAAAGCGGCAGAATGGGGAATTTCTTCAAGAGCTGTGAATGATATGTGCAAAAAGGGAAAAGTGGCTGGGGCTGTTAAGGAGAATGGAACATGGAGAATTCCTGACAATGCAGCAAAACCTGCTGATAAAAGGATTTCAACTGGAAAGTATGTAAAGAAATCCGGACGAAAGGGCCTGAAGGCACTTCCGATTGGGATATCAGATTATGTGCGTGCACAGTCAGAATATTATTATGTAGATAAGACATTATTAATCAAGGAATTTCTTGACCAGAAGCCATTGGTATCATTGTTTACAAGACCTAGAAGATTTGGAAAGACACTGAATATGGATATGTTAAGGGTTTTCTTTGAGATATCTGATGAAGATACAAGCAAATATTTTAAAAATCAGGCAATCTGGCAGTGTGGGGAGGAATATCGTTCACATCAGGGCAAGTATCCTGTGATTTTTCTTACATTTAAAGATGTTAAATTTGATACATGGCAGGCAACGATTGATAAGATTAGAGGCCTTTTACAGGAAGAATTTGGACGACATCAGGAATTGCTTGGCAGTGATAAACTGTCAGAGTATGAAAAGGAATATTTTTTAAAGCTTCTTAATGGCACAGCCAATGAAGTTGAGCTTACTTCTGCACTTGAGCGTTTGTCCAAAATGCTGGCTGTGCATTATGGCAAAGCACCAATTATTATAATTGATGAATACGATACGCCTATACAGGAAGGATATTCAAAAGATTTTTATGATGAAATTATTGGATTTATGAGAAATTTCTTCTCAGGAGCATTTAAAGATAACAGAAATCTTTCGTATGGATTTCTTACGGGAATTCTTCGTATTGCACAGGAAAGTATATTTAGCGGACTTAATAATCTGACAGTTAATTCAGTCATGGACGAAGAGTATGACAGCTTCTTTGGATTTACAGGTGATGAAGTAAGTGAGATGCTTGAATATTATGGCATGTCCGATAAGGAAGATGAACTGAAGGAATGGTATGATGGATATTTATTTGGTAACGAGGAGATATACAATCCATGGTCGGTTATCAATTATATTTCTAAAGGCGGTATTCCGCAGGCTTATTGGGTTAATACAGGAAAGAATGAGATTCTTGAAGATGTACTAGGAATTGCCACTGATGACATAACGGAGAGACTTTATGCACTTTTACAGGGAGAGCCTGTTATCGCCAGAATTGATCAGAATGTTGTATACAGGTCGATTGCAGATGACCCAGCTAATATATACAGTCTGTTGTTAGTGGCAGGATATCTGAAAACACCGAGAAAAGATTTGCAGGTAGATGGTTCATATCTGTGCGAAGTTTCCATTCCTAACAGGGAAATTGCAGCAGTTTATAAGAATGAAATTTTGTCACATTTGCTGCAGATAGGTGCTATCACAAGAACTACTGCTAACAAGATTGCAGAGAGTCTTTATGCAAATGATTATAAAAAATTGCAGATTGCAATATCTGAATACATGGATAAATCTATAAGTTTTTATGATGGGGGAGCAGAGGGCTTTTATCATGGTTTAATGCTGGGGCTGATTGCATTGATGGATAACCAGTACAAGATTAAATCAAACAGGGAATCGGGTGATGGAAGATATGATATAAGCCTTATTCCAAGAGAGAACAGGTATCCGGGAATTATATTGGAATTAAAATGGAAGAATGGATTGAGTGCGGATTCACTTGATACATTTGCAGATGAGGCACTGACTCAGATTGATAATATGAGATATGATTCTGAGATGAAGCAGGAAGGAATTAATGATATCCTGAAATTTGGTATTGCATTTTCAGGAAAGAAAGTAAGAGTTAAGACTAAATAGAACAGGGCATATTGATATGCCCACTGTTCTAATCTTCCTCAATAACCTCAATTTCCATATAAGCAAATTCGATATCTTCAACAAAGTTATCTTTAGTGAAGCGGACTTTGGAGTGTCGCTGGAATTCTGAAACATTGGAATCAAGCCAGATTGGTTCGGCAAGGTCGAATTCATAGCATGCGTCATGAATAGCAGCGAATATTTTGCGGGTTCTGTTTAAATCAGGATCCGCATTTTTAATAACAGTGTCTTTGATAAGATGCTGTCTGTCGTCAAATATTTTACACCACATTCTAAACATATCAGAAATCCTCACTATCTATCAGTATTGTGAATGGACCGTCGTTCTCAAGGCTGACTTTCATATCAGCACCAAATCTGCCAGTTTCAACTTTAGGAACACGCTCACGGCACATTGCCACAAATTTCTCATAAAGGTCATTAGCCATATCAGGTGCACCGGCATTGATAAAGCTTGGGCGGTTGCCCTTGCGGCAGTCTGCGTAAAGTGTGAACTGGCTTACGATAAGCAGCTCACCACCGACATCTGCCAGTGACAGATTAGTTTTGTCGTTCTCGTCCTGAAAAATACGCATTTTGCATATTTTGTCTACATATTTTGGAAGCATTTCCTCAGTATCGCCCTGGCCAGCTCCGAAAAGAATCAAAAGACCATGTCCGATACTTCCAACAACTTCGCCGTCTATCTTAACATTTGCATGATTAACACGCTGTATTACGAATCTCATATTAAACTCCTTAAATGTGTGAATAACTGAATATTAAACGCTTAGCGGGGATGTGTCAACTTGTTGGAGGAAATGTACCTATAAGAAAATTAAAAATGCGACTACCTATAGGTATCATGTTGCAATCGATAATCCGCAGGTGATACAATCTAAGCAACAGTAAACGTAAACGCAACAGCAACGAAAAAAAGACGTATAACGAATCAGGAGGCACAGGTATGTTAAAGAATATTCTGGTGGGACAGTCAGGTGGACCAACAGCGGTTATTAATTCATCTCTGTATGGTGTGATTGAGGAAGGACTTAGGAATAAGGAAAATGTTGGCACTGTGTATGGCATGGTACATGGAATTGAGGGATTTCTGGCAGGCAATTTTATTAATCTTTCTGAGATGGCAGATAATGAGCCGATTGAAAGATTAAAGACAACACCAGCTTCTTTTCTTGGAAGCTGCAGGTATATGCTTCCAGAAGATTTAGGGGATAAGGTGTATGATAAATTATTTGACGCATTTGCACAGATGAACATTGGATATGTATTCTATATTGGCGGCAATGATTCAATGGATACGGTGTCGAAGTTATCAAGAGTGACATTATTGAAGAAATCGGACATAAGGTTTATAGGTGTACCTAAGACGATTGATAACGACCTTGTTATGACAGACCACACTCCGGGGTATGGTTCAACTGCTAAATATGTTGCTTCAACATTAAGAGAAATTATACTTGACGCAACATGCTATGCCCATCCATCTGTGACAATTGTTGAACTTATGGGAAGGCATGCTGGCTGGGTTACAGCAGCGTCAGTACTTGCAAGAACAGAGTACAGCAGAAATCCTTATCTTATATATATGCCGGAGCATGCATTTGATATGGAAGAATTCAAGAAGTCGCTTAAGGCGGCACTTGAGCAGGAGACTGCAGTTGTTGTGTGCGTATCAGAAGGGATTGCGGACAAAGACGGAAGATTCATATGTGAATATGCAGATGCAGCATCGGTTGATGGATTCGGACATAAAATGCTTACAGGATGTGGAAAGTATCTTGAGAATTATGTTAAAGCAGAATTTGGAATCAAATGCAGAAGTATTGAGCTTAATCTTCCACAGAGATGTTCTTCACTTCTCGCTTCCGCGACGGATATTGAAGAAGCCGAAAAGGCAGGAATGGCAGCGGTTGTCGCAGCTCTTAACGGTGAGACTGGAAAGATGGTGACATTTGCAAGAGATGATACTAATGAATATGAGATTAATTACGGACTTGCAGATGTGAATGAGATATGCAATAAGGAAAAGAAGTTCCCGGCAGAGTGGATAACTGCAGATGGAACGGATATTTCTGAGGAGTATATTAAGTATGCAAGACCTCTTATTCAGGGAACTAATATTGCGGAGTATTCAGACGGCGTTCCGGTTCATCTGAAACCGGCTTATTACAGATAGGATTGTCAAAGAATTGAGCTAAGGGAATAAGCAAAGAGATTGAATAGATGAATTAAACAAATAGATTAATTGCAGAGTAAGTTCCTGTGGGCAACAAAATTTAAAGACCTACTATTGTGTAAGTTTTATCTGATTGAGTAGGTCTGTCAGGGTGACTTGTAGCATGACGCATTGACGATAAACCTACGAAATAGCTGGTTTCAGTGATTTCGTAGGTTATTTTTTAGAAATATTGTTACAAGATATGAAAATGAATTGAAATCTTGTGTAAAAAGACCTACGAAATTGAAAGAATCAATTAGTTGAGTAGGTTGCCACTAATTTTTTGACGCAATGTAAGAGAAAAAAGACCCACTAAATCGATGACAGGCAGAGATTTAGTGGGTCTTGGCATATGCGGAGAGTCAAGTCCCAATTTGGAGAGGCAATTTGTGCGGGGGATGCGGGGAGAATCATAGTGCAGATGACTGAAAGAGAAACTAGTGGAAATTAGTGGTGCAGTAAAGCGGAGATAGGAAGCATTAGTAGAACCAGCGGGAAGAAAGCATGGCTAGAAAGAACTGGCAGGCAATTTATTAAATAAAAATAAAATGACAGCACGCTATTGACAGCGCGCTGTCATTTTTGTATTATAGCAAGGCTACTTGAGGATTTATCATAAGAATGGCAGGCGTAGATGTCATTCTGTATAAGAAAGGAAGCTATCATGCAACGAGAGTCACTCCATTGCGGAGAACTTATAAAGCGTCTTAATGATATTCTTGGAAGATGTGCCAATGAGGAGTTAAGAGAAGATGACATGACATCTTCGCAGGTTAAGATGCTGATTATTATTAATGAAACTAAAGATGAATGTATTACGCTTAAGGAGCTTGAGAAGCATTTTGGCGTAGCCCAGGCGACAATAGCGGGAACAGCAGCGAGACTTGAAAAGAAGGGAATGATAGAAAGTTTCTATGACCCATCGGATAAGAGAGTCAAGCATGTGAGAATAACAGACAAGGGCAGAGCCATGTGCGTTCATGCAGGCAAGGCAATGCTTGAGAAAGAGAAATGGTTTTTGTCAGCACTTTCCGCTGATGAAAAAGAAGAATTACACCGTTTGTTACAAAAAGTGTACGATGATGTGAATAACTGTGAAAGGAAGTGTAAGAAATGTTAAAAACTTTATCAGCTTATATTGGTGAATATAAGAAAGATTCAATAAAAACACCAATATACATAATTGTTGAAGTTCTTATGGAAATACTTATTCCGTTTGTTACGGCAAGTATTATCGATAAGGGTATTCAGGCCGGGGACATGAGCAAGGTGTTCATGTACGGCGGACTTATGATTGTGCTTGCATTCATAAGTCTTTTTTCCGGAATTCAGGCAGGAAAATATGCGGCTTCTGCGTCGACCGGATTCGCATGTAATTTAAGAGAAGGAATATATTCCAATATTCAGAATTTTGCATTCTCTAATATCGACAAATACAGCACAGCAGGTCTTATTACCCGTATGACTACTGATGTTACAAATGTGCAGAATGCATACCAGATGATTCTTAGAATTGCAGTAAGAGCGCCGCTTATGATGATATGCAGTATGGTTATGTGTTTCATTATCAATCCTACATTAAGCCTTATATTCTTAGGAACACTTATCCTTCTTGGCTGTGCGCTTTTCTTCATTATATTTAAGGTGACACCTATCTTTACAGAAGGTTTTGCTAAATATGATGATTTAAATGCGAGCGTTCAGGAGAATGTTACTGGAATCAGGGTTGTCAAAGCATTTGTAAGAGAAGACCATGAGAATAAGAAATTTACTAAGGCTGCCGAGAATCTTTACAAGACATTTGTTAAGGCGGAATCATGGCTTGCATTCAACAATCCTATTATGATGTTCGTTATATACGGAAGTATTATTGCACTTTCATGGTTTGCAGCACATTTTATTGCTGATGGAACTATGACAACAGGTAACCTGACTTCAATGTTCAGTTATGTAATGAGCATGATGATGTCACTTATGATGCTTTCTATGATATTTGTTATGGTATCAATGAGTACAGCGAGTGCAAAACGAATCGCCGAGGTTCTTAACGAGAAGGCTGATATTACTGACCCGGAGAATCCTGTTATGGAAGTTCCTGATGGAAGAATCGACTTTAATCATGTGAACTTCACATATAAGAAAGACAGCGATAAGGACGCCCTTGAGGATATCGATATTCATATAAATGCGGGTGAGACAATCGGTATTATTGGCGGAACTGGCTGCGGTAAGTCAAGTTTTGTTAATCTGATAAGCCGTCTGTACGATGTTAAGGACGGTTCAGTGTGCGTAGGCGGAATTGATGTAAGAGACTACGACCTGGAAACTCTCCGTAATGAGGTTTCCGTTGTTCTTCAGAAAAATGTGCTTTTCTCAGGAACTATTCTTGATAATTTAAGATGGGGCGATGAAAATGCGTCTGAGGAGGATTGCATTGAGGCATGCCGTCAGGCTTGTGCAGATGAATTCATTGAGAGAATGCCTGACAAATACAATACATGGATTGAGCAGGGCGGAAGCAATGTTTCCGGTGGTCAGAGACAGAGACTCTGTATCGCAAGAGCGCTGCTTAAGCACCCTAAGGTTCTTATTCTTGATGATTCAACAAGTGCTGTTGATACAGCCACAGACGCTAAGATTAAGAAAGCATTTGCGACAAAGATACCGGGAACTACCAAGATTATCGTATCGCAGAGAATCTCAAGTATTCAGGACGCAGACAGAATATTAGTTCTTGAGAATGGCTGTGTGAGTGGTTTTGATACTCACGAAAATCTTGTTGAAAACAATAAGGTTTACCGCGAAATCTACGATGTCCAGACACAGGGCGGCGGTGATTTTGACGAGGCAGGAGAATAGGAGGCAGAGTATGGATAAGAATATTGATATGAAGAATAAGAAGAATAAAGAAAATCCACTTCCTCTTATGAAGAGGCTGCTTGGATATATTTTAAAGAATTATAAGTTTTCCTGCATAGCAGTGCTTGTGTGCATACTTGTTTCAGCACTTACAACACTGACAGCGACACTGTTTATCCAGAAGCTTATTGACAGCTACATTATTCCGCTGACTCAGTCGGCAGTACATGATTATGCACCGCTTGCGGGCGCACTTATCAAGCTGGGTGCAGTTCTTATGGTCGGAGTATTATGTTCATATGGCTACAACAGAATTATGGTAAATGTTGGTCAGGGAACTTTAAAGAAGTTAAGATTAGAGCTGTTTACTAACATGGAATCGCTTCCTATTAAGTATTTTGATACACATGCACACGGCGATATCATGTCAGTATATACTAATGATATTGACACATTAAGACAGCTTATAAGCCAGAGTATACCTCAGGTTATCAATTCATGTATTACACTTGTATCTACATTTGTAAGTATGATTGTGCTTGATATTCCGCTTACAATCGTATCGGTTGTGATGGTTGTTATCATGCTTTATGTAACTTCAAAGCTGAGCGCACTTTCCGGAAAGTATTTCGTTGAGCAGCAGAAGGATATCGGTAAGGTTAATGCCTATATAGAGGAAATGATGGAAGGTCAGAAGGTTGTTAAGGTTTTCTGTCATGAAGATAAGAGTATTGAGCAGTTTAAAGAGATTAATAACAAGCTTCGTGAGAGTGCCAACAATGCGAACAAGGTTGCCAATATCACAATGCCTGTTAATGGTAATATAGGTAATATCAGCTATGTTTTATGTGCAATAGTTGGTGGTATTCTTGCTTTGAGTGATTTTTCAGGACTTACTATAGGTACACTTGTTGCTTTCTTAAGTCTTAACAAGAGCTTTACACAGCCTGTAACACAGATAAGCCAGCAGGTGAGCAGTATCGTTATGGCGATGGCTGGTGCCGGAAGAGTATTCGAATTGTGTGACGAGAAGCCGGAGGTTGACGAAGGTTTTGTTGAGCTTGTAAATGTAAGATACAACAAGAACAATGAGCTTATCGAGACTGATGAAAATACTGAGATGTGGGCTTGGAAGAAGCCTGCAAAGGACGGTAACAGTGCAGAGTACAGAAGACTTGCTGGTGATGTAACATTTGACGGAGTTGATTTCGGCTACAATCCAGACAAGATGGTACTTCACGATATTAAAATGTATGCAACACCGGGACAGAAGATTGCATTTGTCGGAAGTACGGGAGCAGGAAAGACTACAATTACTAATCTTATCAACCGATTCTATGATATTCAGGATGGAAAGATCAGATATGATGGAATTAACATTAATAAAATCAAGAAGGATGATTTAAGACGAAGTCTTGGTATTGTTCTTCAGGATACGAACCTCTTTACAGGTACAATTATGGATAATATCAGATACGGAAGACTTGAGGCGAGTGACGAGGAATGTATCGCGGCAGCAAGACTTGCTAATGCTGATGGATTCATTAAGAGACTTCCAGATGGCTATAACACAGTGCTTCACGGCGGTGGTGCTAACTTAAGTCAGGGACAGAGACAGCTTCTTGCAATTGCAAGAGCAGCCGTTGCAGACCCTCCTGTACTTATTCTTGATGAAGCTACTTCATCTATTGATACAAGAACAGAGCGTCTTGTCCAGAAGGGTATGGATGCCCTTATGTCAGGAAGAACTTCATTTGTTATTGCCCACAGACTTTCTACAGTCCGTAATGCAGATTGTATTATGGTTATGGAGCAGGGAAGAATTATCGAGCGTGGAACACACGACCAGCTCATGGAAGAAAAAGGCAGATATTATCAGTTGTATACTGGTAAGAGCATATCAGCGTAGAGATAGAAACAAAAATGCAGGTGAGGAAAATTCCCACCTGCATTTTATTATGTAATAAGATTATTATTATGCATTGATATTAAGATGTCTTGGAAGACCGTCTACCATGATTGGAGAAAGCTCAGCCTGGATAAGTGGTCTGATGTAGTGGATGAGGTCGTCTGTTACGAAGTCATCATCTGTAATCCACTCAAGTGGAACTTTCTTCTCGATGTTAGCAATCTGGTGAACATCGTTAGTCTCTGTGATGCACATATATGGATCATCTGAAACTCTCTTAAGAACAACAACCTTACCTGTTTCGCCCTCAAATGCAGCCTTAACAGCAGCACCACCAACATTGTATGCTTCTGTGATATCTGTACGGCTTGTCATATGAGCTGCACAACGCTGAAGTGTTGAAAGCTCGATAGCACGAGTCTTGATACCAAGTTCAGCACCAATCTTGTTAGCAAGGAACTTAGCAGAACCAGCAAGCTGCTTGTGGCCAAATGCATCTACGAACTCTACATGCTCTGAAAGCTCGAATACATATCTTCCGTCAGCAACCTTGATACCTTCTGAAACAGCGATAACCATTGAACGTCCCTTAGCTGCGATTTCTTTAACACGAGCCATGAAGTGGTCGATGTCAAATACTTTCTCTGGAAGGTAGATAAGATCTACACCTTCACAGTCATCACTCTTTGCAAGAGCAGCAGCTGCTGTAAGCCATCCGGCATTACGTCCCATAATCTCTACGATAGTAACTGTAGGATAGTCATATACAAGACCATCTCTGATGATTTCCTTCATAGTAGCTGCGATAAACTTTGCAGCAGAACCAAATCCTGGTGTATGGTCTGTAACAGCTAAGTCATTATCAATAGTCTTAGGTACACCCATAAACTTAATGTCACTTCCAGTAACGATTGCGTAATCAGATAACTTCTTAATAGTATCCATTGAATCGTTACCACCAATGTAGAAGAAATACTTGATATCAAGATCATCAAGAATCTTGAAAATCTTATCAAATGTTTCTCTGTCTTCGCTTATCTCAGGAAGCTTGTATCTACATGAACCAAGATAAGATGAAGGTGTTCTCTTTAATAAATCAATATCCATTGTTGAGTTGATCTTCTCTGAAAGGTCAACATACTGACCATCAAGAAGTCCCTTAATACCGTGGAGCATACCGTAAACTTTCTTAGCTCCTCTGTCTATGGCTGTCTTATATACCCCAGCAAGACTTGAGTTGATAACAGAAGTAGGTCCTCCTGACTGTCCAACTATAACATTACCATCCATATTATATTCTCCTCCGAATCATATTTCTGCATAAATTATGCAGGTTATTATGTGCATAGTTTAGCACATTTTCCTTAATCATACAACTTAAATGTTGAATATATTAACTAAAACTTCATAATTATATTTATGCAAATGTACAGGCATTTATGATATAATTCTTTCCGGGTGTTTTTAATGCTGTATACACAAGTTTTGCATGCCTGTATTTATGGGCAGGAATGGAGAGTTACATGTCAGTAAAGATTAATTCTTACAAAGGAAGAAGCATAAGACCGGTATACAAGGCGAGAATCAAGAGGAATGAATATTCTAACGCGATTGACAGAATATGTAATAGATATAAGTTAGGACACATTAAGCAGAATGAGTCTGGAAAAGAATATAAGAAAAAGATGAATAAGCTGTTTTCCGATGATGTGATACAGAGCATGAAGAAGTATTCACATCATGGAAGGACAAGTCTGTTTGGTCACAGCGTACATGTTTCTTATTATAATTATCTTGTGTGTAAGAAATTACATCTTGATGAACGGGCAGGAGCCAAGGCAGGGCTGTTACATGACCTGTTTTTGTATGACTGGCACAAGTATTCGCCTAAGAAGGGCGAGAGACTTCATGGTTTCGAGCATCCTACCAAGGCGCTTAAGAATGCTGGAAAATATTTTAATATAACAGAAAAAGAAGGAGACATGATTGCAAAGCATATGTTTCCATTGACAATTACACCACCTAAATATAAAGAAACATTTGTTATCGTACTTGTGGATAAGTTCTGCAGCTTTAATGAGGTGCTTGATGATTTCATACACAGAAAGTTCTGTGGAGCGAAGGACACAAGAATTAAATGGTTTGGTGCGAGTAAGGGAGAGAAAAGATGAAGTATTTAAGTGAAGAGCAGAATAAATGCTTTGTGGGAACAGGAGAACTTAATAAAGCCGGTGATAGCCTGGCTGTTTTCCTCGATAAATACGACCCGGATAAATATCAGAATCCATGTAACACTGTGGATACCCTTGTATTTACTAAGGAAGATTCACAGGTTAAGAGAATTCTTCTTATAAAAAGAGGCAATCATCCATGTATCGGATTGTGGGCGTGTCCGGGAGGATTCGTTGAGTTTAAGGAGAATCTCTATGATGCGGCTTTAAGGGAGCTTCAGGAGGAGACTGGTCTGCATGATATTGAGGCAGAACAGCTTAAGTCTTATGGCGATTATGACCGCGACCCAAGAACGAGGATTATTACAACAGCATTTGTTGCACTCATAGATGAAGGCAGCCAGAAGGCACAGGCTGGAGATGATGCAAGAGAGGCTGGATGGTTTGATATATCAGACGAGTTGGTTAATAAGACAGAATATGAAGCACAGGTTAAGGAAGAATGGCTGTGCAGGCTGTCCAATGCTGATAAGGGTATCAGTATATGTGCAAGGGTAGAAGTTACATATAGAAAAGGTATTCTTAAGAATCGCACATATAAGGTTATTGACGGCGATGGACTGGCAGCAGACCATGCGGCTATTATTCTGGAAGGATATCATCATGTTAAGGAGGCACTTAACGCATGAGCGAGAAGATAAGGAAGCAGACATGGAGAGCGGGCAACATGCTCTATCCTGTACCGGCGGTTATGGTAAGCTGTGCAAGAAAAGGTGAGAAACCTAATATTATTACAGTTGCATGGGCAGGAACTGTATGCTCTGACCCTGCTATGGTTTCGATATCAGTAAGAAAAGAACGCTACAGCCATGATATTATTAAGGAGTCGGGCGAATTCGTTATTAATCTTACAACAAGAAAGCTTGCGAGAGCCACAGATTACTGTGGTGTCAGGTCAGGCAGGGATGTTGACAAATTTGCAGATATGCATCTTACAGCAGCACCGTCAGTTAAGATTGAAGCTCCGGCGATAGCGGAAAGCCCTGTTAATATTGAATGTAAGGTAAAGCAGGTGTTAGAGCTTGGAAGCCACGACATGTTTATTGCAGAAGTTATGGCTGTCAATGTAGATGAAAGCCTGTTAGATGAGAAGGGAACACTGCATTTGTCAGATGCAGACCTTATTGCATATTCACACGGAAGATACTATGGACTTGGTGATTTTATAGGCAAATTCGGCTATTCCGTACAGAAGCCTTCTAAGGCGAAAAGTTCCAGAAAGAAAAAATAGGGTTTACAAACCAAATTTCATGTGCTAGTATAAATGTTACAAAATTGTTACAAAGATATTACAAGAAGATAACTATATATTAACACAGTATTTGGAGGAACTTATGGAACGCTTGTCAAGATATGGCAGACGAATGAGACTTACATTAATAAGAACAATGTCGGTTGCCTGTTTTGTATGTATTATTGCTATTCCATTTTTATCAAAGAATTTATTAAAGACGGAAGCTAATTACTATAGTATTACAATTAACGGAATCAAGGTTGGAGCAGCTAACACAGAAGAAGAGGTTATCGTTGCTCTGGCATCAGCAAGACAGGAGCTGAGTGCACAGTATGAAGAAATCGTGTACATGGATCCTGATATAGAGATTACTAAAGAGAATAAAGCAGTTGCTCAGAGAATGAGTGTGGACGAGTTGTCCGGAGCAATATACAGTTACATGTTTGATAATGTTATGGATGTTGATTTCCATATGAATTATACAGTAAGACTTGGAGATTACGTTGTAACATTAGAGTCAAAGGATGCGGTTGTTTCTTTATTTGAGAAGCTTATTGCCAAATATGATCCTAACAATGCATTTACAGTATCACTCGATACGGTTGATGCAGCAACAGGAACTTATGGAATAAGTGTTACAGAGAAAGCTAAAGAAAGTACAGCGGCTGAGATTGTTTCATCAGCAATCAGCGGTACAGCAATCTCACAGGATGGAGAGACAGTAGCTGACGGAGACGGTCTTACAGGAATTGGATTCGATGTTGATATAGTTGTTGTCGAAGTTCCTACTGATAATGCGACTGTAACATCAGTAGATGACGCCTACGAGAACATTACTAAAGAACACGAAGAGAAAACAGTATATACAGTTGAAGCTGGAGATACATTATCTGTTATTGCACAGAATAATGGACTTACAATGACACAGCTTCTTGAACTTAATTCTAATCTTACAGAGAACAGTATAATCGCACCTGGTGATTCAATAGTTGTTACTGTTCCTAAATCAGAATTAGCAGTTATTACAACTTATCAGATGTCTTATGAAGAAGATTATGAAGCAGAGCCTAATTATGAGGATGACAACAATAACTACAGAGGAACTAATACAGTTATTTCTGAGGGAACTGTTGGTCACAGATCTGTTATAGCAGAAGTTACTTATACTAATGGTAATGAGACAGCAAGAACATATGTTAAGGAGACAATTATTACAGAGTCTGTTCCTAAGACTATTGCAGTCGGAACACTTACTCCTCCAACATATTTAAGACCAATATCAGGAGGAACTTTATCGTCTGAATTCGGTTACAGATGGGGAAGCTTCCACAAGGGTGTTGACTGGTATGTTCCACAGGGTACAACAGTTACAGCCGCAGCTGCAGGAACAGTTACAAGAGCAGGCTGGTATGGTGATTATGGATATTGTGTTGATATTACACACAGTAATGGAACTATGACAAGATATGGCCACCTTAGTTCGGTAAAGGTAAGTGTTGGTCAGAGCGTTTCTCAGGGACAGGTTATTGCAGCTTCAGGTAATACGGGCTACAGTACCGGACCACATCTTCATTTTGAGATATGGGTGGGAGGTTCACCTGTGAATCCGCTCAACTACGTTAATAAGAATTAATGATATTGTAATTATAAGGCTGCCCTGTTAAGGACAGCCTTTATTATGTAACTAAATGCATTTTAAATGCATATAATAAAATAAGGGTGAAATTGCCATATTTTTTATAAATGTATTTTCAGGGAAAATCTTTACAAATAAAAGTTCTGTGATATACTTTATAAGATGTGACTATTATGTTTAGAGGTGCTATATGGAACAATATGTTGTCAAGGGTGGAGTGCCACTCAGAGGAAAAGTTTCCATTGGTGGTGCGAAGAATGCAGCTTTAGGTATTCTTGCAGCAGCAATTATGACAGATGATACTGTAACAATTGAAAATGTACCTAATGTTAGAGACACAAGAGTTTTACTTCAGGCTATAGAGGGAATTGGCGCTAAGGTTAAGTACGTTTATAACAATTCCGTTCAGATAAATGGTGGTTCAATCTGTGATACCAATGTTGAATATGATTATATTAAGAAGATAAGAGCATCTTACTATTTGTTAGGTGCTTTACTTGGCAAGTACAATGAGGCTCATGTTGCACTCCCTGGTGGATGTAATATCGGAAGTCGTCCAATTGACCAGCATATCAAGGGCTTTAAGGCGCTTGGTGCTGATGTTGAGATTGATTGTGGAGTTGTACATGCAAAGGCTGATAAGCTTACAGGAGCACATGTTTATTTTGATGTTGTAACAGTTGGTGCAACAATCAATCTTATGATGGCTTCCTGCATGGCAGAAGGAGACACTATTCTGGAGAATGCGGCTAAAGAGCCACATATAGTTGATGTAGCGAATTTCCTTAATTCTATGGGAGCTAACATTAAAGGTGCAGGAACTGATGTAATCCGTATCAAGGGTGTTAAGAGACTTCACGGATGTACTTATTCTATTATTCCGGATCAGATTGAGGCCGGAACATTTATGATGGCAGCAGCAGCTACACATGGCGATGTTGTTATTCAGGATATTATTCCTAAGCATATGGAATCAATATCTGCCAAGTTAATTGAGATGGGATGTAAGATTGAGGAAGGCGATGACAGCTTAAGAGTTATAGCAGAAGGATGTACTCTTAAGAGTACTAATGTTAAGACTTTGCCATATCCTGGGTTCCCAACTGATATGCAGCCTCAGATTTCGGTTGTACTTGCACTTGCAGAAGGTTCAAGTATGGTGACTGAGAGCATATTTGAGAACAGATTCAAATATGTAGACGAACTTGGAAGAATGGGTGCCAAGATTAAGGTTGAGGGTAACACAGCCTATATTGAAGGTGTCAAAGGGTTCTGTGGTGTGCAGCTTAATGCTCCGGATTTAAGAGCAGGTGCGGCACTTGTTATTGCTGCGCTCGCAGCAGACGGTATCTCAGAGATTGATGATATCGAGTATATCCAGAGAGGTTACGAGGATTTCGAGGGAAAGATTACTAACCTTGGTGGAATTATTAAACGAGTTGATTCAGAGAGAGAACTTCAGAAGTTCAAGCTCAAGATAGGTTAATTGCAGGCTGTAGCGGATATTCCGTTACAGCTGTTTTTAATTTATATTTAATAAATTTAATACATTTGTAATGATACAAATATCCCTGTATATGGTAGTATTGAGAGGAAAAGGGGTTAATTATGAAGCTAAAGAATAAGTTATATATTTCTTTCTGTATTATGGTTATACTTCCTGTGCTGTTAAGCGGACTTGCTATGGGAGGTCTTTACCGTATTCATAAGGTGAGTATTGAGAAGACATATGATGTCGATGATGGTGCTGTGCTTGTTGGAGTGTATACGCCAATTGTTCTGTTTGGGAAGATTACGGACAGCATATATGAGGATATGAAAACAGAAGTTGAGAATTCGCCGGAACAGTTCACCAATGAGCAGTATCTGGACGAGTTATCAGAGGAATTATCAGCTAAGATGTCATGTCTTGTTGTAAGAAAGAATGGAATTATTATATATAATTCTACGGGTTCACCGGATAGCGAGCTTGTAAAGATTCTGCCAGATTACTCTGCTGATGAAGAGAATATTTCTGATGTTGGAACTTATAAGGGCGGTGAATACCAGAATCTTATAAAGCAGCTTAATTTTAAAGATTCTGAAGATAATTTCTACAGTGTTTCAATTGTTACTTCATTGAAACAGGTACTTCCGCAGATTAAAACATTTATAATGGAAGTTATATTTGTTATAATTATGGTACTTATTATTACAAGCCTTGGACTTACGCTGTGGATATACAGTTCTATTGTTAAACCGCTTAATAAACTGAAGCTTGCAACTAATAATATCAAGGAAGGTAATATGGATTTCGAGATGCCGAAGGTGTCTAACAATGAAATCGGAGATGTATGCCGCGACTTTGAAGAGATGAGAGTTGTTCTCAAGCAGAGCGCAGAGGATAAGATTAAGTCTGATGCTGAGGAGAAGGAACTTATAAGAAACATTTCGCACGATTTGAAGACACCGCTTACGGCTATTAAGGGCTATGTTGAAGGTCTTCAGGACGGAATTGCCAACACACCTGAGAAGCAGGCCAAGTACATCCAGACTATTGCCAATAAGGTTAATGATATGGATAAGTTGATTGATGAGCTTACTATATATTCAAGGCTTGATACTAACAGGGTTCCATACACATTTGTCAGATGTAATGTAAGTGACTATTTTGGCGACTGCTGTGATGAGATAAGCACAGAGCTTGAAGCAAGCCAGATTGAACTGGAATATAATGACCATCTTACTGAGCCGGCATATATGAATGTTGACCCGGAACAGTTAAAGAGAGTTGTTAATAATATTATAAGTAACTCGGTTAAATATATGGCTGAGGGACGACAGGGAAAGATTAAGATTGACCTGTATGATGAAGGCGACTACATTCATGCGGTATTCTCGGATAATGGTATTGGTATTGCAGCCAAGGATGTTGAGAGAATATTTGAGCGTTTCTACAGAACTGATGAATCAAGAAACAGCAAGCATGGTGGCAGTGGTATTGGTCTTGCAATTGTTAAGAAGATTGTTGAGGACCACAAAGGAAAGATATGGGCAGAGAGTGTAGAGGGCGAAGGCACGACCATGCATCTTAATCTGCTGAAAGCTAAGGATGAAGAGAATCCTGAGAATGCATAATGAAACTACACGAAAGGGGACTGGCTATGAGCAAGATATTAATAGTTGAAGATGAAGAGAGTATTGCAGATATTGAGAAGGATTACCTTGAACTTAACGGATATGAGGTTGAGGTATGTAATGATGGAACAAGCGGACTTGCAGCTGCACTGCATGAGGATATAGATATGTGTATCCTTGATATCATGCTTCCTGGAACTGATGGTTTCGAGATATGCAAGCAGGTAAGAGAAGTTAAGGATATTCCTATTATCATGGTATCTGCCAAGAAGGAAGATATTGATAAGATAAGAGGTCTTGGTGTTGGTGCTGATGATTACATGACCAAGCCATTCAGCCCTAGCGAGCTTGTTGCAAGAGTTAAGGCACACCTTGCAAGATATGACAGACTTGTAAGCAATTCCAAGCACAATAACAATATTATCGAAATCAGAGGAATCAAGATTGATAAGACAGCAAGAAGAGTATTTGTTAATGGTGAAGAAAAGCCATTTACAACAAAGGAATTCGACCTTCTTACATTCCTTGCTGAGAATCCTAACCATGTATTCACTAAGGAAGAACTTTTCAAGGAAATCTGGGATATGGATTCAATCGGTGATATTGCAACTGTAACCGTCCACATCAAGAAAATCAGAGAGAAGATTGAGCTTGATACAAGCAAACCTCAGTATATTGAGACAATATGGGGTGTTGGATATCGCTTCAAGATGTAAAGTGAATGGGAATATGAATGAGAAACTGGCTGTTTGTCAGGCTGATTATTGGTCGAGTATTGGCCGGAAGCATGGTTTTTGAAGCCTTGCAGATGGAGTATCGGCTGAAAGCATGGTTTTTGAAGCCTTGCAGGCCGGGTATTGACTGAAAGCATACTAATTGATTGATAATGTGTAGATTAGTGGGTGTTTTTTGACCGCGAACTACCTTGAATTTTATTAAAGACCTACGAAAAGATGCTGAAGCATTCTTTTCGTAGGTCTTTTTTCTTGTTTCAAGTATGTATTTCGGTGGTTCATGAGCTAATTAACCTACGAAATTATAATAAGAGAAGTGTTTAGTAGGTTTTTAGCAAGGTATGAGTGTTAGAACGGCACTCAGGAAACCTACTAAGTGTGCGCAGAATGCTTGTTGTGTAGGTTATTGTATGCTGGCAGCAAAAGGGTTCGATGCAGCTGCAAAAATTTGGACGCTGGCAGTGTCACCCAATCGAGAACTCAGGCGCAACACTATAAGTTTCGTTCTCAATAGTAAGTGAAACAGCACACAGTGCAATCTGGTTACGCTTAAGCGAGGCAGCTTTAACGGAAGAATCCATGTCATAAGATGTGTCATGTGCAGAGTCAGAGCCAGAGCTGCGGCCAGAGCCAGAACTGAGGTTGTCAGCATACTTATAATCACCGACAAGCGGGTGTCTGCGGCTCGCAAACTGCACTCTTATCTGGTGATGTCTGCCGGTAATGAGGTGTATTCTTACATGAGAGATGTCTTTAGCTTCATCATAAGATATTACTTCATATTCAAGCTTGGAAAGTTTGGCTTCTTTATCATTAGCGGCGGCGTCTGCTGGAACAACGGAGGATGTGTTGGTTCTGCCGTCTTTTTTTAGATAATCCACAAGAGTTCCTTTTGGTTCGGATAATTTTCCACATATTAAGGCTTCATATTGTTTATTAAATCCGCCTTCCTTCTGCATAAGTGTGGAATACTTTGCCGCTGCGGACTTATTCTTTGCAATAAGCACAAGTCCTGAAACCGGTCGGTCGAGGCGGTTGATAATTGCTGCGTATGCAGGCTTTCCCTGTGAAGCGTTGTAAGTCATAACTTCACTTACAAGGTCTAAATCAAATCCTTTCGCACCCTGTGAGAGCTGTCCGGCTGGTTTATTCACTATAATAATGTCTTTGGTTTCGTGTATTATATTAAGCATGTTTATGTCCTTTTTAATGTTTTTATTAAGATAATGTTTTTATTAAGAATACATGTGTTTTTATAATTAATCAACACAATTTAAGTAATGAATGGTATTTGGCGAATAAATGCACCCGCCACGCACACACTAATTAAACGATAAGAATTAGCAGGTGTGAGGTGGCATATGAGTGAAAATGTGTGGAGTTTCAGGAAGCGGCTGACGCTGCTTGTGGGAAGTGCGGTTATTATTGCGGTGGTTTTCTTTATATTCAAGGTGCTTTTCTATTATGTGTGGCCGTTCATACTTGCATTCTGTTTTGCGGTGCTGCTTCAGAAGCCGATAGTGGGGCTGGCGAAACTTTTAAGAGAGAAAAAGACGCTTGCCGCGAGTATAGTTGTAACAATGGTGACGCTTATCATTCTTTCAGTGCTGCTGTATGTCGGCTACATGGCATTTCGTGAACTGAAGAATTTTATTGCTAATTTTGATGATAATCTTAACAGTCTTGACGGGCAGTTCAAGCTTGTGTGCTGCCGCATTGATGGCTGGATTAAGTTAAAAGAAGGCTGTAGTTACGCATTTTTTGAAAAATGCAAAGGCATAATTATAGATGGTGACGGGCAGCAGATGTTCTTTACAATTATGAGAAAACATTCTGTGCCGGTTATAACATGGTGCGTTATGGCGGTTGCCGGACTTGTGGTGTGCTTTATTGGAACGATATATGCGGCAGCTGGAATGGAAAAGTACAGAAGCTGGCGTGAGAGTACAATATTTAAGGACGAGGTCGGTGCAGTGCATGTGGGACTTAGGACTTTAATAAATGTATATTTCAGGGTGCAGCTCATTATAATGTCGATTAATATAGTCCTGTGTTCCACTGCATTTTTAATAATAGGCAATCCTTACGCGATTCTACTTGGTGTGCTGACGGGCATTATTGATGCACTTCCTATATTCGGTACTGGAACAGTGCTGATACCGTGGGCTGTGGGAAGCCTGCTTTTCGGGCATGTGAAAAATGCTGTGATTCTTGTGGTTCTTTATATTATCACTTATTTTGTGAGGGAGATTATGGAGTCAAAATGTATGGGCGACAGGATGGGGATTGCGCCATTTACAATGCTTGCGGTTATATATATCGGGATACTTGTGTATGGTGTTGTCGGATTTATTCTGGGTCCAATATCATATTGTACGATAAAAGCACTTGTTCTTTACTTGAAAAGCATTTTAGAACATGATAAACTCTAGAGGTGCCGCCAATGGCAGGCGGACAATGCGAAGCAGTATTCGCATCAGACTCCGTGCGAAGCGGGTCTGTAATGTCATAGAAAGAGGTATATTATGGCAGAAGATAAGAAATTAGTAGAAGCGATTACATCCATGAAAGAGGATTTCGCTCAGTGGTACACAGATGTGTGTAAGAAGGCAGAGCTTATGTCTTACTCAAGCGTCAAGGGATGCATGATTTTTAAGCCGGCTGGATATGCAATCTGGGAGAATATTAAGAATGAGATGGACAGAAGATTCAAGGAAACTGGTGTTGAAAATGTTTATCTTCCAATGTTCATTCCAGAGAGCCTTCTTGAGGTTGAGAAGGATCATGTAGAAGGATTTGCACCAGAAGTTGCATGGGTAACTTATGGCGGACTTAATCCACTTCAGGAAAGAATGTGTGTAAGACCTACATCAGAGACACTTTTCTGTGATTTCTATAAAGACGAGATACAGTCATACAGAGATTTACCAAAGGTATATAACCAGTGGTGTTCAGTTGTAAGATGGGAGAAGGAGACAAGACCATTCCTTCGTTCAAGAGAGTTCTTATGGCAGGAAGGCCATACAGCACATGCTACAGCAGAAGAGGCTGAGGCACGTACACAGCAGATGCTTAACCTTTACGCTGATTTCTGTGAGGAAGTTCTTGCAATTCCAGTAATTAAGGGACGTAAGACTGATAAGGAGAAGTTCGCAGGTGCAGAGGCTACTTATACTATTGAAGCTCTTATGCATGATGGTAAGGCTCTCCAGTCAGGTACAAGCCACAACTTTGGTGATGGATTTGCCAAAGCATTTGGTATCCAGTACACAGACAAGGATAATAAGTTAAAATATGTTCACCAGACTTCATGGGGAACAACAACAAGACTTATCGGTGCTGTTATCATGACTCACGGTGATGATTCAGGACTTGTGCTTCCACCTAAGGTTGCACCTGTTCAGGTTGATGTTATTCCTATTATGCAGAAGAAGGCTGGAGTTCTTGATAAGGCTTATGAAGTTGGTCAGACTCTTAAGGCAGCAGGACTTCGTGTTAAGGTTGATGATTCAGATAAGAATCCAGGCTGGAAGTTCTCTGAGCAGGAAATGCGTGGTATTCCTGTAAGAGTTGAGATGGGACCAAGAGATATCGAGGCTAATCAGGCAGTTATCGTTCGTCGTGATACAAGAGAAAAGATTACAGTATCTATCGATGAGCTTGCTGATAAGATTCCAGAGATTCTTGATACTATCCAGAAGGATATGCTTGAGAGAGCAAGAGCTCACAGAGATGCTCATACATACACAGCTCTTAATTATGATGAATTCAAGGATACAGCAGCTAATAAGGCTGGATTCATCAAGGCTATGTGGTGTGGAGACCAGGCTTGTGAGGACAAGATTAAGGAAGATACTACATGTACATCAAGATGTATGCCATTCGCACAGGAGAAGTTAAGTGATGTGTGCGTATGCTGTGGTAAGCCAGCTAAGGCTATGGTTTACTGGGGTAAGGCATATTAATTAAGTTATATTAAGAATATAAGATGGGAATTAAAAGCCCCTCATCAGATATGTCGTAAAGACAGCTGTTGAGGGGCTTTTTCATGATTATATTATTTGATATGTTCTATCATTGCAATCAGGGTTGATTTGTCATTAAGCTTAGGGTTCTCTATTACTATATTAAGAAGAGCTTTTAGTGTTTCGCCAATCTCATGTCCCGCAAGACCATATTCAATAAGGTCATTGCCTGATATGTCGAGGTCTTTTATTGTAAAGCAGTCTCCGCGTGCAAGGATATCTGTTCCAAGACGCTTTAATGTAAGAAGATGTTTTACCTTTGCAGGATTGCTTATTCCAGTAATGTCTTCAGAAGCCTGAATTACAGCCATCATAAGTTCATGCCACAGAGGCAGGAAATCTCTGCCATACTGGTTAAGGGCAGTACGCACGGCCGGCTCAGTTTCTTCTATATCAATCTTAGATAATTTCACAAGCTTTGATACTGTGTCAATTGTTTTGTTATCCATCTTAAGGTCACGGAGCGTATGGGCTGCTTCTTCAGGAGTTGATGTTATAAAAAGTGCTGCATAACGAAGATATATATTATCCGGTACATGGCGGAGTATAGCAAGAATCTTCTTGTTGTAGCGGCTCTTTAACGCGTTATCAATAACTGGAAGAATCGGCTCAAAAAGTCCTGCTTCTGAATATTCTGCAACATAATCAGGATGTGCAGACATAAGTGTTTTGCCAAGCTCGACATGGACACGTTCCATGCTGATTTTGCTGATGGTAGGAGCCAGTTCTTTGATTGCCTTCCATGTATCGGCATGAATGGTGAATCCAAGCTGGGCAGAAAATCTTATCGCGCGCATCATTCTGAGTGCATCTTCGGTGAATCTTTGCTTAGGCTCACCTACGCAGCGGATTATCTTCGCATCAAGGTCGCCAAGTCCGTTAAATTCATCAACAAATCCATCAGTTTCATTGTATGCCATAGCATTTATTGTAAAATCACGGCGGCACAGGTCGTCAACAAGGCGGTCAGAGAATTCGACAGACTTAGGATGACGTCCGTCTTCGTATTCACCATCAATTCTGTATGTAGTAACTTCGTAGCCTGTTTTGTCTACCATTACTGTTACGGTGCCATGAACGATTCCGGTATCAATAGTTCTTCTAAAGAAGGATTTAACCTGCTGCGGAACGGCAGAAGTTGTTATATCCCAGTCATCAGGTGTACGTCCAAGAATACTGTCTCGTATACAGCCACCAACAGCATAGGCTTTAAAGCCGTGTTCTTCTATTGTATGTATGATATTTCTGACTGCTTCAGGCATGTCTATGTTGTAATTCTCAGGCATAATATCCCCCTGTTATTAAAGATTTAGTTCAAATGTGAAACCCACATCTATGTATTATAAGGAAAAAATACATTTTCATCAAGATTATGATTATGTTAATTGAAAGGAATATAGGCGGGGATAATTTCATAAGATAAGGCAGACGTAGGTGTGTGAGCAGAAGGCGTCTGTATCAAGTACAGAAACGGGGGAGATTATGAACGATAAATCATTGGAATGTCTTAAGGCTTATGATATGCAGGTTAAGAAGATGATTAAGGGGCGTGGAGGGGTAATTCTGTTTACTGATATGGGATGCCGGCTTTTTCTTGAGTGTACGAGAAATGATGGATTTTATTACCGCGATGAGGCTGTGACTAATGCAGTATGTGAGGCTGGATTTGAAAATGTTGATACATATATAAGAAATCAGGAAGGTGATTTGTTTACTACAGGGGATGATGGGCGCAGATATGTAGTAAAGAACTGGTTTGGAGGAAGAGAATGTGATGTGAAATCGGTGGAAGACGTAACGGAGGCGGTAAAGACGCTGGCAAGATTACACATTTGTTTAAATGTGGTATCTTCCAAAGGTGTTAAATATGTCCGTGATGATGCAGGACAGAATGTTATGAGACAGTGGGAGTGCATGGCGCTTGCTGAGACGGAGGATGAGCGGCAGGATGCAGAATTGATTGCGAGCGAAAGCCGTGTGCAGAATATATATGTAAAGTTTGATAAAGGGACAGGAATCAGGCAGAATCTTGACAGACATACGAAAGAGATTAAGAAAGCTTCTAATTATATGAGAGGAAAGAAAAAGAAGAATGAGTTCGAGCAGATAGCACTTGCCGCAATAGATGGATTTTACAGGGAGGCACTGGCTGCCAGCGAATCGATACAATCTGAGCTGTTTGACGAACGATTTGACAGGATGGAGCAGACTAATGAGCTTGTTCATGGAAGTTACAATTACCATAACATTTTTCTTGATGCGGGCAGCGGCGGGGATGCTGTGACTAATTTCGAAAAATGTCACAATGACTGTCAGGTTGTGGACCTCTATCAGTTTCTGAGAAAGGTAATGGAGAAGCATGATTGGGATATTAATGTTGCATACAGGCTGGTGGATGAATATGACCGGCTTAAACCAATAGATGATGCTGACCTTGAGATGCTTGTTGCGCTGCTTAGTTTTCCAGAAAAATTCTGGAAGATAATTAACCAGTATTATAATGCAGGAAAGGCATGGGTTCCTGCCAAGAATATTGACAAATTAAAAACTGTCATAGCGCAGAACGGACGCAGGCGAGAATTAATTGATAAAATGTGCGGTCTGTGATAAAATCGGAGGATACGAGGGTATAAGTTTTGCGGAATGGATATACTATGAAGAGGAGATAAGTAATTATGAATATTTCATTTTCACCACCGGATATAACAGAGGAAGAGATTCAGGCAGTTGCCGAGGCACTTAGATCAGGATGGATTACAACAGGTCCGAGAACTAAAGAGTTTGAAAGAAATATTGCACAGTTTGTAGGCTGCAACAGGGCTGCATGTCTTAATTCGGCTACAGCATGTCTTGAGACTGCGCTCCGTCTGCTTGGAATAGGCGAGGGCGATGAAGTTATCGTGCCGGCTTATACTTATACTGCATCAGCAAGTGTTGTTGCACATGTTAATGCAAAGCTTGTGCTTATTGATGTGGAAAAGGACACATATCATCTTGATTATGATGCACTTGAGGCTGCAATCAATGAAAATACCAAAGCTGTCATACCTGTAGATATCGGCGGAGTCATGGTGGATTATGACAGAATAAGAAAGATTGTTGAAAGTAAGAAGAATATATTTAAACCTGCGTCACCTCTTCAGGAGGCACTTGGCAGAGTTGCAATTGTTGCTGATTCTGCACATGGATTCGGAGCAAGTGAGGGCGGCGTTATGAGCGGTATGAAGGCTGATTTTACAAGTTTTTCATTTCATGCTGTTAAGAACCTTACTACAGCAGAAGGCGGAGCTCTTACATGGAGAAGTATTTCTGGAGTTGATGACGAGGATATATATAAGCAGGTGATGCTTTTCTCACTTCACGGTCAGTCTAAGGATGCGCTTGCAAAGACTAAGCTTGGTGCATGGGAATATGATATTAAAGGAACATATTACAAATGTAACATGACAGATATCATGGCTTCTATCGGACTTGTGCAGCTTAAGAGATATCCGGGGCTTCTTAAGAGAAGAAGAGATATTATTGAAAGATATACAGAAGGCATTGGTGCTGATGATGTGGATATTATGAAGCATTTTACAGATGAATATACATCAAGTGGTCATCTGTATCTTGTAAGGCTTCTTGGAAAAGATGTTGAGGAGCGTAATGCATTTATAACAAGACTTGCCGAGGCCGGTGTTGCGACTAATGTACATTATAAACCGCTTCCAATGCATACAGCATATAAGAATATGGGATTTGATATTAAGGATTTCCCTAATTCATATAATATGTACCGTAACGAGATAACACTTCCACTGCACACATGTCTTACAGATGAGCAGGTTGAATATGTTATTGAACAGTTTAACAGATTGAAATAATCGGACATTGATTACTGATTATTCATCAATATTTAAGAGGGGATTGATACGATGGAATTAAGACCATGGCGACTTCTTCCTGATGAGATGAGAACTAAGGAAGTCAGAAAATACTACAATATACTTATGAAGCACAGAATGTGGCTTAAGATGAAGAGAGCTCTTGATGTGGTTGTTGCAGGCATTATGCTGGCAGTTCTTATTATTCCTATGGGAATAATTGCGCTTGCAATCAGACTTGACTCGCCGGGACCTGTGTTTTTCAGACAGGCAAGGGTAACACAGTACGGAAGAATTTTCCGTATATATAAGTTCAGAACTATGGTTGACAATGCAAGCAAGTTAGGGGCTGCTGTAACCGTGGATAATGATTCAAGAATTACGAGAGTTGGAGCATTTTTACGCAAATACAGAATGGACGAGTTTCCTCAGCTTTTTAATATTCTTGCCGGTGATATGACTCTTGTAGGAACAAGACCAGAAGTTCCTAAGTATGTTAAACAGTATTCTAAGGAGATGTACGCGACACTTCTTCTTCCTGCAGGACTTACATCAAGAACAAGTATTGCTTATAAGGATGAGGACAAGCTTCTTGGTGAGGCTGTTGATGAAGAAAGTACTGATAATATATATGTTAATGAAGTGTTACCAGCAAAGATGCGTTATAACCTTGAGAGTATGAAGCATTTTGGTGTGAAAGCGGATGCATCTGTATTATGGGATACATTTACATCTGTTGTTGGCAGTGAGAGAATGACTATTAAGAAGTAGGTAGATTATGTTTATTACAATTGCCGTTATTGCATATAACGAGGAGAATACGATAAAGAATATTCTTGATGACATAAGCAGGCAGGATTATGACCACAATCTTATGGAAGTTGTGCTTGTTGACTCAGCATCAACTGATGGAACTAAGGCAGTTATGCAGCAGTTTGCAGATGAGAATAAGATGGGCGCAAGACAGATTGTCGTGCTTGATAATCCTAAGAAGACTCTTCCGTGTGGATGGAATGTGCTGCTTGATAATTATACAGGGGAAGCTGTTATAAGAGTTGATGCACATGCACATATTCCGAAAGGTTTTGTCAGCAAGAATGTTAAAGTTTTAGAAGAGGGTGAGATGGTTGTCGGTGGTGTCCGTCCTAATATAGTTGATGAAGAGACACCATGGAAGGATACTCTGCTTCTTGCAGAGAGTTCTATGTTCGGCTCAAGCATTGCACCTTACCGTAATGGTGGTAATGGAACAGGAGAGAAGATATATATGAAATCACTGTTTCATGCTGCATATAGAAGAGAAGTTTTTGATAAAATCGGACATTATAATGAGTCCCTTACAAGAACTGAGGATAATGAAATTCATTACCGCATGAGAAAAGCAGGATTCAAGCTGAGATTCTGTCCGGATATAATATCATATCAGCATACAAGAAGTTCACTTCCTAAGATGCTTAAACAGAAGTATGGCAATGGTTACTGGATAGGAAAGACAAGCAAGGTATGTCCGGGATGTCTTTCTATATATCATTTTGTGCCATGGGCTTTTGTTATGGCTATTATTGTTACAACAGTCGCAAGTATTTCATGTAAGTTACTCGCTGTTAAGTCACTTTTCTCGCGAATTGTATATGGACTTACGGGACTTATGTGGGGCGCATACTGGCTGCTGGCAGTTGTTATGTCGGTAGTTGCTGTAATAGGAGCTAAGAAGGAACGCAATAAAACATGTGTTGCGCTGCCATTTTTATTTTTCCTGTTGCATATTTCTTACGGAATTGGTACAGTATGTGGGTTGGCTGGAAAGAAACCGGCGAAAGAAACGAGGAACAGATGATGGGTGAAACTAAAAAGGACAGGATGCAGCTGTTAGTAAGAAGATTTTTCTTGTTTTTAACAGACACATTTTTACTGAATGCATGTGTATATCTGTCACTTATTATGAGATTTGATGTAGGTATTGTATCTATTGAACCTCAGTATATTAGTAATTATGTAGAGAATATGATTCCGTACACGATAATGTCTCTGCTTATATTCTGGCTGTTCAGACTTTATCACAGTCTCTGGCAGTATGCGAGTATAGCTGAGGTGTACAGGATTGCAGAAGCATGTATTACGGTTGAAGTAGTACATTTCTTAAGTAATAAGATAATAGGCAATATGCTTCCTAGAAGCTGTTATTTTAATGCGGCAATATATCTTATTATTGCAATCTGTGCAAGCCGTTTTATGTACAGAATGATAAGAACTGTGCTTAATAAGTACAGAAATATTAAGACCTCTAATAATGTAATGATTATCGGTGCCGGAGAGGCAACTAATGTTATTATGAGAGAAATCCAGAGTTCAAGTTATCTTGCTAACTCTAATATTGCATGTATTATTGATGATGACCGCCGTAAGGTTGGTAAATACATACGAGGCGTCAAGGTTATAGGAACAAGGGACAAGATTAAGGAAGCAGCAAAGCTTTATGATATTGATGAGATTATATTTGCAATTCCATCAGCGTCTAATGAAGTTAAGAGGGACATATTAAACATTTGTAAAGAGACTGACTGTACTCTTAAGATTCTGCCAGGCGTATATCAGATGGTTGATGGCGAGATTAATGTTAATTCTATCCGTAATGTTGATGTGCTTGACCTTCTTGGAAGAGATCCTATTGAGGTAGATATTGAATCTATCATGGGATATGTTAAGGACAAGGTTATCATGGTAACAGGTGGTGGCGGTTCTATTGGTTCTGAGCTGTGTCGTCAGCTTGTAAGCCACAAGCCTAAGCAGCTCATTATATTTGATATATATGAGAATAATGCCTATGATATTCAGCAGGAATTAAAGATTAATTATCCTGACGCCAATGTTGTTACTCTTATTGGTTCAATAAGAAATGTTTCAAGACTTGAGAGTGTCTTTGAACAGTATAAGCCTGATATTGTATATCATGCCGCAGCACATAAGCATGTACCGCTTATGGAAGTCAGTCCTGATGAGGCTGTTAAGAATAATGTTGTCGGTACATGGAATGTTGCAAGAATGGCTGACAAGTACGGTGTTAAGAAGTTTGTAATGATTAGTACAGATAAGGCTGTTAATCCGACTAATGTAATGGGAGCAACAAAGCGTATCTGTGAGATGATTGTCCAGACATATAATGAGATATCAAAGACTGATTTCGTTGCTGTAAGATTCGGTAATGTACTTGGAAGTAATGGTTCAGTTATTCCTCTTTTTAAGAGACAGATTGAGGCTGGCGGACCGGTTACAGTTACAGATCCTAACATTATAAGATATTTCATGACAATTCCGGAGGCGGTTTCACTTGTCCTTCAAGCTGGTGCATATGCCAAAGGTGGAGAGATATTCATTCTTGATATGGGAGAGCCTGTTAAGATTGATGACCTCGCAAAGAACCTTATCAGACTGTCAGGTTACACACTTGGTGTCAACATGGAAATCAAATACACAGGACTCCGTCCAGGTGAAAAGCTCTATGAGGAGCTTCTTATGAAGGAAGAAGGACTTCAGGAGACAGACAACAAGCTTATCCACATAGGAAAGCCAATTGAGTTTGATAAAGAGAATTTCTTTGATAATCTTGAGAAGCTTAAGGAAGAAGCTTATTCAGAGACTGGTAATATAAGAGAATCACTTAAGAAGGTGGTTGATACTTACCATCCGAATGAACACTAATGGATATTACAAAGACTGCCGCAGCGTAGCTGTGGCAGTCTTTTGGGGTTATGGGGGATGAAACCTACTAATTATGTTGTTTTCAAGAATTGAGTAGGTATATTTTTATTGAAAATTGAATTAGATATTGGCGAAGACCTACTAACATGCTTCTTGACAGGTTGTTAGTAGGTCTTTTTGGTGTGAAATTGCTGGAATTTGTTAGCTTGGAGATGAGATGGCGGGAAAAAGACCCACTAATTAAATTGCTTATATGTATTGAGTAGGTTGATTTCTTTCAATAATTGAATTGAACACTGCGAAAGACCTACTATATGGCATGGATTTCCAAGGTTAGTGTGCTTTTCAAGTTGTTGGTTGATATATGTGAGCGAAAAACACCTACTCAATTAATGACATTGGTTAATTGAGTAGGTGTCGTAAGGATTGCACCAGTGAAGCTTCACTGGCTATAAAAGATATTCATTAATATTAATATCAACTGTATTGGAATTGAGAGGGATAGAGGAAGATTCAAAGGTGGCAATAAAATTCCTGCCTAATAAATAACCGGATTTAGCATAATCATTAATCTTCTTTAATGTTTTATTAATGTATTCAGAATCTCCCATAATGCCGAAATGCTCCCATATGAATTCCTGACGGGTATTAATATTAAGGCATGTGAAATCAGGATGAACGGTTATTCCAGTAGAAAGCACAAGCGGATATTCATACTTATATGGAATATTATGCTGTTTTAGTTTGTTGGCGATTATTAATTCGGATTTAGAACGCACCTGTTCTCCATTATCAGAGTAGAAATCTGGCGTGTCTTCAGGAATATCGAGAGAATTATATTGAACATTATTCCATATGCTCAAGACATCTTTATCAGGCGTATATACAGGGCAGATAAGTTCCTGTCTTGATTCATTAAGAGAATTGTATAAATGTTCAATCTGTTCAGGAGAATAGTTCTTAAGAAAAGTTTCTATGGCATGAAGTTCATGCTGGATTTCACTTTTAATTCTAAGATCATATTCTTTCTGAGCCAGATTCCTGGCAAGATTAAGATTGGACTTCTTTTTTATGTAAGTTCCTGTCCGGTCAGTGGAACCTGTCCTGTGATAATACTGATGAGCATGGCCTCTGTTAGCAATGCGGAGAGTTCCATCCGGGGCATTAATTAGTCTGGAATTAATAGTGTTGAGAAGAGAAATAAGTTCGGACTGACGATTGGAAATAGCACTGGTAGCTAAATCAGGGGATAATGGCTTATCTTTTAATATTCTGTTGCTGGCTACATGATTCATATATCAACCTCCTTATATAAATATATTGATAATATATAAT
>CAVBPJ010000007.1:0-68555 GCA_963597265.1 Evtepia sp.
ACTTATATATGCGTAAGTGACAGTTATTATATCGAGAATCCATTTAATCAGTTTGAATATCATACATTTTATTCAGGATATTATGGAAAAGAAACAACAGATGAAGTATATGCAAGAGCTGACGGATTTGGAAAGATAACAAGAATCGCCAAGGATAATAAGATTGATGGATATGTTCTTATGGGACATTCATTCTGGAGAAAAGAATTCTCAGAAGCATTTATTAATCAGGTTGAAGCTGTACGTGAATCTGGGGTTTATAATAACTGCTATTGGGAGATTCTTGTAAAGGATAAGCTGGATGAGCTGCCTGATATATTCTTTAAAGAGTATCTTCCGGGTAATATATTCGAGTTTGACTATTTCGATGAGCTTAGAAAGTTTGATTCACAGTATCTTGGACATACACACAGTGAGATTATAAGGAATATCAAGCTTGTATTCAGATGCGATGAGGAAGATATAATTGATTTCAGGAATGTAAGTGAAGGAATGACTAACACATCATTTATATTCAAGATAGATGGAGTTGATTATATATACAGACATCCGGGTGATGGAACAGAGAGTATAATCAACAGAAGAAATGAAAAGAAATCCCTTATTAAAGCTAAGGAAGCAGGTGTTGATCCTACATATATATATGCGGATGTTAATGAGGGCTGGAAGATATCTGTATTTATTCCAGAATTCAGAGAGCCTGATTATAAGTCATTTGAGGACTCTAAGAAGATATTGGCAGTTTTAAGAAAGCTGCATAAGGCGGATATAACTGCGGATTACGGTATGAAGCCATGGGAAGATGCACTCGATATGGAGAAACTTCTTGAAAAGAAAGATCCGGTATGCTTTATCCAGTATGAAGGACTTAAGAACCGCATCGGACAGCTTTACAAGATGACTCTTGGAGATGGAGTTAAAAAATGTTTCTGTCATGGTGATACATACAAGCCAAACTGGATGATAAGACCAGACGGCAGCGTTATTCTTATTGACTGGGAGTATTCTGGATATTCTGATCCGGGAATTGATGTTGGATATTATGTGGTTGATGCCATGTATGATTTTGATAAGGCTGAGGAATTCATAAAGGAATACCTTCAGGAAGAATATAATGAGACAACCAGATTTCATTATATGGCGTATGTTGCAATTATTGCATATTACTGGTTTGTATGGGCCATGTACAGGGAATCATGTGGAGCAGATATGGGCGAAGCATTAGAAAACTGGAGAGATATGGCGATTAAATATTCGGATTATCTGATTAAATAATATTATAGGAGAATTGTTTGTAATGAAGAATAATAAAACAGGCAGCACGCAGGGAGCAACCTTACAGAAGAATTTAAGCCCGATGAATGTATGGGCTATCGCATTCGGATGTATTGTAGGATGGGGTTCATTCATTAACCCAGGTAAGAAATTCCTTCCTAATTCAGGTGTTGCTGGAACAGCAATAGCTATGGCACTTGGTGCGCTGGTTATGATAATTATTGCATTTTCATATGCATATATGGTGCCTAAGTATCCACAGGCTGGTGGCGAGTTTACATTTACTAAGATGTGTTTTGGTAAGAATATGGCGTTCTTATGCGGATGGTTTCTTGTAGTTGCATATCTTACTAATGTTCCAATGAACAGTACAGCGATTGCGCTTATTGTTGATGGTCTTGATGGTCCGGCAGATATTCTTAAATTTGGTTTTCATTATTCAGTAGCCGGATTCGAGATATATTTTGGAGAAATGCTTCTTGCAATATCAATTCTGCTCTTGTTTGGTATTCTTAATATTCTTGGTGTTAAGAAAGCTGGATTTATTCAGAATATTCTTAGTTCGTTACTGATTGTGTGTATATTATCACTTACTATAGCCGGTCTTGTAAGTGCCAAGGCTAAGGGTATTAATATGCAGCCAATCTGGGGATTTAATAAGAGCGCGGCAATGGCAGCCGGCGCAACGGGCAGTGAGATATCACAATATGCACATACAGGTACTAAGGGCATTATGTCTGCGATTCTTGCTACATTTGCAATTGCACCATGGGCGTATGTCGGATTTGATTCTATTCCACAGGCAGCAGAGGAGTTTAACTTCTCTTTAAAGAAGGTCAGCGGAATTATGATAGTAGCTATCCTTTTCGGATGCTTTGTATACACAAGTAACAATACTGTATCAGCTGCTGTATCAGCTAACTGGCCGGAAAGAGTAATGGCTGGTGAGTGGGTACTGCTTATTGCAGCTGAAGAATTATTAGGTGTTGGTGGAAAAATTCTTGTCGGCATGGGTGTTTCATGTGCGGTACTTTCAGGAATTATGGGATTCTATCTTACATCATCAAGACTTATGTATTCTATGAGCCGTGAGGGATATCTTCCTCAGTGGTTTGGAAAGATTGATGCAAAGTATGGTACACCTAAGAATGCAATGATATTCTGTATAATTGTCAGCCTGTCAGGTCCTGTTCTTGGAAGAGAGGCTCTTGGCTGGTTTGTAGATATGAGTGCAATTGGTGCTTCTATCGGATATTTCTTTACATGTGCAAGTACTCTTGTCACATTAAAAAGAGACAGGGACGGTTCAGTATTTTCTAAGCCGGCAGCAATATTAGGACTTGTATTCTCTATTGCTTTCATGATATTACAGCTTGTGCCAATTCCTGGATTACCAGGGGTGCATTTTTGCAAAGAATCGTATATAATGTTAATCGTGTGGTCTGTTATGGGAGCAGTGTTCTATATTAAACAGCACCAATTTTTCAGAACTAAAGAATAGAGGAAACATTTTATGGAAATGTTGTCTAAGGGATTAGGCTATGTGATGAATTTCTGCTATAATCTGCTGCATGATTATGGCATGGCGATTATCTTATTTACTTTAATAAGTAAGATTGTGCTTCTTCCAGTATCAATATGGGTACAGAAGAATTCAATCAAGATGGTGAAGATGCAGCCGGATATTAACAGAATTCTTATAAAGCATTATGGGGATAAGGATGAGATTGCAGAGGAGCAGTCGAAACTGTATAAGAAAGAAAAGTATAATCCACTGGCATCACTTATACCGCTTGCAATACAGATTATATTGCTTCTTGGTGTAGTTGCTGTCATAAAGGACGGAATTAACGCAGGCACTGCGAACATGAAGTTCTGCGGATATGACCTCACATGGATAACAACAAAGCAGTGGGGAATATCAATAATTACACCGGTTATCGCAGGTGTATCAGCATGGCTGTTATGTGTGGCACAGAATGCAAGTAATGTATTACAGGCAGAGCAGAGTAAGCTTAATAAGTATGGCATGATGATATTCTCAGTTGGTTTATCATTGTATCTTGGATGTTTCGTATATGCCGGGGTTGCACTTTACTGGACAGCAAGTAATATATTTGCAATATTACAGCTGTACTTATTGAACTGGGCAATTAATCCTAAGAAATATGTAGATTATGAAGCTCTTGAGGCAACTAAGAAAGAACTTGCCGAGATAGAAGCACTTGGAACCAGGAAGGGAAAGAGAAGCAAGGAAGATATAAGACGGGAGAAAGCTGATTATAAGAGATTCTTCTCTGTTGTTAATAAACACCTTGTTTTTTATTCAGAAAGTTCAGGCTTTTATAAGTATTATAAGGGAATTATCGAATATATTCTTGATAATACGAATATAACAATTCACTATATAACAAGTGATCCGAAAGACCAGATATTTGATATTGCGAAGAAGGAAAGCAAGATAAGACCTTATTATATAGATGAAAAGCGTCTTATAACTCTTATGATGAAGATGGATGCCGATGTTGTTGTTATGACAATGCCGGATATAGAGAATTTCCATATTAAGAGAAGCTATATAAGAAAAGATATTAATTATGTCTATGTTCCACACTGTATGGACAGTATGAACATGACTATGAGAAAAGGCTCAATAGACCATTATGATTCTGTATTATGTACAGGTAAGCTTCAGAAGGAAGAAACCTTAAAGACAGAGATTGCATATGGTCTTCCTAAGAAGGAGCTTGTTGAGTGGGGATACACACTGCTTGATGATATGAAAGCGGATTATGAGAAGCTTCCTAAGATTGAACATGAGCATAAGTCAATTCTTATTGCTCCATCATGGCAGAAGGATAATATTGTAGATAACTGTCTTGAAGAACTGCTTGATAACCTGAAAGGTCATGGCTATAAGATAACTGTGCGTCCGCATCCGCAGCATGTAAGACATATGCCTGAGAAGATGGAAGGACTTAAGGAACGTTATAAGTCAGATGATGATATCGAGATTCAGACAGATTTCTCATCGAACAGCACAGTATTTGAGGCTGATATGATGATTACGGACTGGTCGGGAATTGCATATGAATATGCATATACAACATTTAAACCAGTGCTGTTCATAGATACTCCTATGAAGATTATGAATCCTGAGTACACAAAGATTGACGTTGAACCGATGAATATCTGGATGAGAGAAGAGATTGGACAGATTTTAAAACTTGACGAGATTGATAAAGCGGCTCATACTGTTGAGGTGATGCTTAATAATTCAGAGCAGTATAAGAAGCATATAGAACAGCTTGTCAATGAGAATGTATATAATATCGGTCACAGTGCTGAAGTGGGAGGTAAATATATTATATCCCAGATTCAGAAGGCTATTGACAGGCATAAGAAAACACAGGATTAATGGAAGGGATAACAATGATTAATTTATTGAATATGAATGTAGCTGGATATATTGATCCATCAGTAATGACATATGCAATACAGGCAATCGCAGGTGTTGTAATTGCAGTAGGCGCATTTTTAGGAATTTATTTCAGAAAGGCAAAGAAGAAGCTTAATAATAAGCTTGGAATTGACGAGAACAGAAATAAAGAAGTTGAGAGTGACGATATTATTGTCAATGACAAGAACTAGAGGGTAAAAGGAGAATATCAATGAATCATACATTAACCAGAAAACAGTTCGACATACTTGTATTGCTTGAGAAAGAAAGAGTGGCACTTACACAGAGAAAGATAGAAGAAAAGACAGGTTTTTCATTGGGAACTGTTAATAAGACTGTTCAGGAACTTACAGAAGCAGGATATATCAGTGATGGTGTAATAACTAATGAAGGTGTTTCAGCATTAGAGCCATACAGAGCAAAGAGAGCTGTATTTATAGCAGCTGGTTTTGGAAGCAGAATGGTTCCTATTACATTTAACACTCCTAAGCCTCTTGTAAGAGTACACGGAAAGAGAATTATTGATGGACTTATTGATGCCTGCCTTGAGGCTGGTATTAATGAGATATACATAGTAAGAGGTTATCTTGCAGAGCAGTTTGACCAGCTTCACTATAAGTATCCTATGATAAAGTTCCTTGAGAATCCGGTATATAACGAGGCTAACAATATATCATCATCTGTAGTTGCAAGATATATGCTTTCTAATGCGTATGTGTTTGAGGCAGATCTTCTTATATCTAACCCTAAGATAATAACTAAGTATCATTATACATCAGATTTCCTTGCTATTAAGAAGGATAGAACTGATGACTGGTGCTTTACAGTTAAAGATGGTGTTATCGTTGAGGAGAAGGTTGGCGGTCTTGACTGCTGGCAGATGGTAGGAATATCTTACTGGAATGATGAAGATGGACACAAATTGTCTAACGATATCAAGGAAGTATATGAGCAGCCAGGCGGAAAGGAAAGATACTGGGAGCAGGTTCCGCTTGTATTCTGCAAAGATCATTACAAGGTTCATGTAAGAGAATGTAAGGAAGAGGATATCATTGAGATTGATACATTCCGTGAATTACAGGCTATTGATAAGACATATGATGTCTAATCGTCATATATAAAGATTAAGTTTTAAGGCGCTGCTAATGCGGCGTCTTTTTTTCTTGATTTGTTATTGATAAAAGTATAAAATAATGTGGCATTATATTAATAAAAACAGAGAGGTAATTATGAGTAATAATACAGATAATAATTTACAGGAAGTAAAACCGGATATATTCGATAAAATTATGCATCTTCCGGGACTCAGAGTATTTGAACCATTATATAAGAAGTATAAGGAAGTACTTTTATATCTTTTCTTCGGAGTACTTACAACAGTAGTAAGTATAGGTTCATATGCGTTCTTTAATGTTGCACTTGGAATTAATGAGCTTATTGCAAATGTTATATCATGGGTTCTTGCAGTGCTGTTCGCGTTCTTTACCAACAGAATATGGGTATTTGCAGCACCAACCAGGACAGCAGCAGAATTTATGAAACAGTTAGTTTCATTTGCAGGTGGAAGAGTATTAACTCTTGTAATTGAGGAGATAATTCTTCTTGTATTCATTACAATGCTGCATTTCAACAGTATGTTAATAAAGTTTATCGCACAGGTTGTGGTAATTGTTCTTAATTATATTATAAGCAAGCTTCTTGTATTCAGAAAAGATAAGAGCGAGAAGTAAAGAGGAGAAGGTAATGGAAAAGAATGTGTTAGAGTTTCTTGAAAACTCACAGAGAATGTATGGGGAAAAGACGGCATGTGCTGATATGAATAATGAACTTACTTATACACAGCTTATGAATCAGGCTAAGTTCATAGGAAGCCGTCTTTCACTTAAGATTAAGCCTACACAGGGAGTTCCTGTGTATATGGATAAGACATGTAATACATTATCTTTATTTATGGGAATTGTATATGCAGGCGGATATTACTGCATGCTTGATACAACTCATCCTGTAGAGAGAATTAATCTTATATTGGATACTCTTCAGGCAGACATACTGGTTGTAGATAATAAGTCGGCCAAGAAGGCAGATAAACTGGGATTTCAGGGCGAGATTATTAATCTTGATGAATTACTTGAAGGATATGATGGACAGGCTTTGGATTCAGAGGCTCAGGAAAGACTGGATAAGATAAGAGAACAGGCGCTTGATATAGACCCTCTGTATTCAATCTTTACATCAGGTTCAACAGGTGTACCTAAGGGAGTTATTGTTAACCATCGTTCGACAATAGATTTTATTGACTGTTTTACAGAAACATTTGGAATTACTAACGAGGATGTTATCGGTAATCAGGCACCTTTTGATTTTGATGTATCAGTTAAGGATATATATTCAAGTTTAAAGACAGGAGCAACATTACAGCTTATTCCTAAGATGTGCTTTTCGTTCCCGACTAAGCTTCTTGATTTCCTTGATGACAGAAAGGTTACAACTATCATATGGGCAGTGTCAGCGTTATGTATAGTAACAACACTTAATGGATTCGAGTATAAGAGACCATCTTCACTTAACAAGATTATGTTCAGTGGAGAGGTTATGCCTATAAAGCATCTTAATGCATGGAGAGCACAGTATCCTGATGCAATGTTTGTCAACCTTTACGGACCAACAGAGATAACATGTAATTGTACATATTACATTATTGACAGAGAGTTTGGACTTGATGAGAAACTTCCAATGGGAAAAGCATTTGCCAACGAGAGAGTATTCTTATTAGATGATGAGGATAAGCTTGTTGATGCAGGCAGACCGGGTGAATTAGGAGAGATATGTGTTTCAGGAACAGCAGTGACACTTGGATATCTTCGCAATCCTGAAAAGACAGAGGCAGCATTTGTACAGAATCCTCTTAATGACAGATATCTTGAGACTATATACCGCACAGGTGACCTCGGTTACTACAGCGAAGATGGCGAACTTTTCTTCTCATCAAGAAAGGATTTCCAGATTAAGCATATGGGACACAGAATTGAGCTTGGTGAGATTGAAACGTACATGAATGGTATAGACGGACTGCTTAGAAGCTGCTGTATATTTGATACAGACGAGAATAAGATTCTTGGCTTCTTTGAAGTTGAAAGCACAAGTGAACTGGACAGAAAGGGCGTAACACATGCACTTAAAGACAAAGTTCCACAGTGGATGATTCCAAATGTGCTTATTAAGGTTGAGGCTATGCCTCTTACCAAGAATGGCAAGATTGACAGAAAAGAACTTATGAAGATTCACAGAGAACAGGAGGCATAAGATGTTAGGGGTTAATGAGTTAAAAGAGATAGCATTAAAATGCGGTACTCCATCATATGTATTTGATACAGATGTATTATGCGAAAGAATTGACAAGATTCAGCAGATTCTTGGATGTAACGTCACAGTATGTTATGCAATGAAGGCTAATCCTTTTCTTATAAGTGTGCTTGATAAGAAGCTTGATAAATTCGAGGTATGTTCTCCGGGTGAATTCGCAATATGTGAAAAAGAGGGCATAAGCAGGGATAAGATTGTTCTTTCAGGTGTTAATAAGGAAAAGAAGGATATTCTCTACACAATGAAGACCGGTGCTGTTGGAATCTATACAGTAGAATCTCTTAACCAGCTTGAACTTATCAATGCTTGTGCAGTTGAATGTGGAATTAAGGTTAAGGTTCTTATAAGAGTTACAAGTGGCAACCAGTTTGGTATTAATGAGCGTCAGGTGTATGAGATTGCTGACAGAAAAGACGAACTCAAAGGAATTATTATTGAGGGAATCCAGTGTTATTCAGGAACCCAGAAGAAGAAATTAAGCCAGATAGAGTCAGAAGTTGTATGGTTACAGGCAGTTGCACATACATGTGAGGCAGAGCATGGTGTTAAGCTTAACGAGATTGAGTATGGTCCTGGTCTGTCGGTTGATTATTTCGTTACAGACAAATGTGATGCAATGAATACTAACTTTGATGAGTTGGAAGAATTTGCAGGCATGATTAAAGAAATGTCCGAAAAATTCAATGTCACTCTTGAGATGGGAAGATATGTTGCTGCAACATGCGGAATCCTTATAAGCAGAATTGCTGATATGAAGATGAATGATACAACAAGATATGCAATAATCGACAGTGGTATCAACCATATCAATTATTATGGTCAGGCTATGGCTATGAAGAAGCCAAGATGTGAATTCATACCTATGGATTACACAGAAGGGTTTGCTGATGGAGTGAATCATGATGTGGAAGTGTACTCACAGGGAGTACAGCCATATAACATATGCGGTTCATTATGTACAGTAGGAGATGTGATTGTTAAGAATCTTGAATTAAAAGATGCTAAGATTGGTGACATGATAGCATTTTATAATATCGGTGCATATTCAGTTACAGAAGGAATATATCTGTTCTTAAGCCGCCGAATGCCTGCGATTGTCATGTATTCTAAGAGAAACGGTTACAGAGTTATAAGAAAGCCTATAGAGACATTTTTAATAAACAGCAGTAATACACAATAATTTTACAATTTTGTAACAAAATATGATTGACTATAAGTGAATGAGAAGATAGAATGTTTTCTGTTCACAGATGTGTGATCAATAGATTTTAATATTTTGCGAGGTTTATTTATGGATCAGTTATTAGACATTTTGAATGAAATTAACAGTGATGTGGATTATGAAATTTGCGATACTCTTATCGATGACGGTATATTAAGCTCATTCGATATCGTATCACTTGTTGGTGAGTTAAACGATGCATTTGACATCGATATCACACCAGTTGATATAGTACCTGAGAACTTTAATTCAGCAGAAGCTATGTGGGAGATGATTCAGCGTCTGCAGGATTAATCCGGAAAGCGGGGTAAAACAATATGTCACTAGTTTCTACCGGATTTCTGGTATTCTTATTAGTGGGAGTAATTGTATATTATCTTATACCTAAGAAGGCACAGTGGGCATGGCTTTTAATATTAAGCTATGCCTACTATTTATGTTCGGGATATAAGACTGTTGTATTCATATTGCTTACAACAATTGTTACTTTTACATCAGGAATCCTTTTAGAAAAAGCAGAGGATAATCTTGCTGCGAATCTTAAAGCAGAGGGGTTATCAAGAGAAGATAAGAAGTCTTTAAAAGAAAAGGCAAAGTCATATAAGAAAAGAGTCGTTGTTATAGCACTTCTTTTAGTGTTTGGCGTACTTGCTGTTGTTAAGTACCATAATTTTGCAATAGAAAATGTAAACAGCATAATTAAGGCTTTTGGCGGCAATGGCAGAATATCAACATTTACACTGCTTCTGCCTCTTGGCATATCTTTCTATTCATTCCAGTCAATTTCATATGTCATTGACGTGTATAGAGGAAAAGTAAAGGCATGTAATAACATTTTCAAATACGCTTTGTTTGTTTCGTATTTTCCACAGATAACACAGGGACCTATCGGAAGATATGACAGACTTGCACCTCAGTTTTTTGAGGGACATAAGTATGACCTTGTTGTTATCCAGCATGGATTACAGCGTATGGCATGGGGACTTTTCAAGAAGTTTATCATAGCGGACAGGGCAGGTGTTGTCGCTAATCTTGTATTTAATAATCCTGGTCAGTATCACGGAATATATGTAATTATAGGTGTTCTTGCGTATTGTGCACAGCTCTACGGAGATTTTGCAGGTGGAATAGATATGGTTATGGGTGCTTCTGAGATGTTTGGCATCCAGCTTGATGATAATTTCAAACAGCCATTCTTCTCTCATTCTATTGGAGAGTTCTGGCGCAGATGGCACATAACACTTGGTACATGGATGAAGGATTATGTGTTCTATCCATTCAGCTTGAGTAAAGCAATGAACAAGCTGGGCAAGTTTTTCAAGAAACACAGCAAGACAAGATTCGGCAAATATATGTCTAAGGCATTACCTATATGTCTGGCTGATTTACTTATATTCTTCATAGTAGGTGTGTGGCATGGTGCTGCATGGAAGTACATAGTATACGGTATGTACAATGGTATAATCATGAGTTTCAGCAGTATTATGGCACCTGTTTATGAGAAAATGTTTAAAGTAACACACATTAACAAGAATGCCCGCTGGTACAGAGCATGGCAGATTGTGAGAACATTTATACTTGTTAATATAAGCTGGTATTTTGATGATGCAGCTACTCTTACAGATGCATTCAGACTTATGGGCAATACATTTAAACATGCAGCATTCAGTATGGATGCAGTTGTTACAATGTTTGGAAGCAAACTTGATCTTATAATTGTGCTTGCAGGCTGTCTTGTATGGCTGATTATAAGTATACTTAAAGAAAAAGGCATTGCAATCAGAGAGGTTCTGGATAAGAAGCCACTCGTTGTCAGATGGGCTGTATACATAATGCTCGTTATGTCTGTTGCAATGGTAGGTTATATATCAAGTACATCGGGTGGATTCATGTACGCCCAGTTCTAAGCAGAGGTGCAGGATACCATGAAGAATAAAGCATTTAAAGAAATACTGAAATATCTGAGGGTGGTAATATTTCTGGCAGTTATAGTGCTTCTGGTTGAAGCATTTAACTATGCGCTTGTGCAGCCAGGGTATGCAAGATATATAATACATACAGCAGACAATTCTGAAAGCGGAGAGGATTATGACTGCGTTGTAGTTGGAGCTTCGCATGGAAGAGCTTCGATTGACCCACATTACTTTCTTGAGATGGGGTATGCCAGTAATCCAATCAATATGTGTATTCAGGGAGCAACTGTAATTGATAATTATTATATGGTCAGGGAAGTATGCCGTAATAACGATGTTAAGAAGATAATTCTTGAACTGGATTATCAGTACTGGGATAAGAACCAGAAACTTGATTCTGATTTTGGAGACCTTCTTGTATATGGACAGCTTCCTTTTTCAAGTCTTAAGATTGAATATATTGCAAGTCAGCTTATGGATAAGGATTTTAGGACAATATATTTTAGAAAGTACGCATTTGCAAAGGATTGGAAAACTGTTAAGAAATATATTTCTATAAAGCAGACAGATGAATATAAGAATTTCCAGATTGAGGGTGTCGCAGGGATTGATACGGAAGGACCTTATCAGGGATTAGGCTTCTTCTACCGTACCAAAGTGACTGATAAGAAAGGTAAACTCAACCCATCACCATGGACATATGATGACCTTAATCCTAAGGTAAAGAAGTATTTTGATAAAATAGTCAGTTATTGTAAGGACAATGATATTGAACTTATATGTGTTACAACGCCTATTCCACCATCATCGGTTGCTGCGGGCGCGGCTAATGAGGCTAACACATATTTCAAGCAGATATGCGACGAGAATAATGTAAGATATATTGACGGTAATCTTATTAAGAATGAAGTCCTTGATGTAAGTGATGACGATTTCTCAGACTGGGAAGGTCATATGAACGGAGAACTTGCAGAGCAGTTCTCAGAGGTGCTTACGCATATACTTAAGAAAGATGACAGTTCAGAATATTTCTACAGTAGTTATGATGAGTGCATAGAGGCAATTAAAGCGAGGGGCAATGAAAAGTAGAATATTAAAATATGTCAGGGCTGCGGTGTTTATTGCTGTAGTAGTCGGACTTGTTAAATGTATGGATTATGCAATGATGCCATCAGGCTATATACGGTACATTATGCATGAGACTAACAATGCAGATACTGATGAAGGATATGACAATATAATAATTGGTGCGTCACATGCAAGATCTGCAATTGATCCGGTTAAGCTTGATGAAGCAGGAGCGTCTGATAATGCATTTAATCTTGCAATACCTGGAGAGACAGTGACAGATTCCTATTATCTTCTTATGGAGAGTGACAGGAATAATAATGTTAAGAGGGTTATATACGATCTTGATTATCAGTACTGGTGTAATTATGCAGAGAGGGAGTTTGAAGACTGTTTCATATATACATGGCTTCCTTTCAGCAATGTGAAGCTTAAGTATATAGCGGATAATCTTATGACTAAGGATTTTCGTACAGTATATTCGAAAAGATGGGCTTACGAGACATCGCCATCTGCTATTATGAATAATCTTAAGGTTAAGAGTGGCAGTGCATATCGCAATTACAGCATGGATGCAGTTGAGATACATGATGCCGGAGGACCGTATGTTGCTAAAGGATTCTTCTACAGAGACATGAAGATGGACAGCATTGTTCCATCAGATATTGTTGCGTGGGATGAGGATGGAATCAGCGATAAGGTCTTAGATTCATTTGAAAAGACTGTCCAATATTGTAAGAAGAATAATATTGAACTTGTATGTGTTACATCACCGATTACGCCTTCAACGGCTATTAATGGTTATTCGGAGCAGGCAGGTGAGTATTTTACAAGGCTTTGTGAAGAATATGGCGTGAAATATTATGATTTTAATCTGCTGACAATGGATGTTCTTCCAAGAACGGATGATGATTTCTTTGATGAAGAAGGTCATATGCTCGGAGAACTGGCAGACAGATATTCAGATATACTGGCATCTGTTCTTCTTGATAAATGCGACAAAAGTACCATTTTTTATAGTACTTATGCACAGTTAGAGCAGGCAGTTTATGAAAATTATGTGACAAAACGGTGAAACTGACAAAATATGCTTGCTATAAAGATAACAATGTGCTAAACTTCATTCACTGCATATGTTGAACCTGCAGGTAGTAAAGCGTCATGATGTATTACATAACTGTTACCGCATTTGGGACACTTAGGCTACGCCAGAGGATACTATATGTATTAACAATACGCCTGCTTGGCAGGCACTCACGCCGGTGTGGCGGAACTGGCAGACGCACAGGACTTAAAATCCTGCGGGACTTATACTCCCATACGGGTTCGATTCCCGTTGCCGGCATATTAATAAAGAGCTGTACATAACTTGTTATGTATAGCTCTTTTTTCTTGCTATATAGAAGTACAAGTCGTACAATTAAGGAAGATTATGACGATGGGGGACAATCAATGATTAATAATAGAAAACGCATTATTATAACTTCTGTTCTTGGAGTGGCAGCAGTTGTGGCGGCTGTTGTGTGTGTTGTAATGACACGCAGAATAAGAGGCGGTAATCCTACAGGTGAGGCATTATCACAGAATGTTAATCCGATAGAGTCTGCTTCACAGGTAGAAGAACCAACTGTATATGTAGATAATAAGGTCGACATTATTGATGTTAATTCGAAGACAAGACCATTTGCAGTGTCTGTTAATAATACACCGGTAGCGGTACAGGTGCAGACAGGTCTTAATAAAGCGTATCTTATATATGAGCTTCCAACAGAGAGTTATACATGCAGACTCCTTGCGTTATTCAAAGTGGAGGATTCAGATGTTACAGATGAAGCTCCACAGGAGATTGTAGGTTCGGGCAATGTAAGCCAGACAGATACTGTTATTGGAACAATAAGAAGTGCAAGACATAACTTTCTTGATTTCTGTTTCGAGTCAGATGCGATATTCGTACATTTTGGTGGAAGTACTTATGCTGAGAGCGATGAAGCTAAGACCGGAATTAACTGGATTAACGGTTTCTACAACAGTGCATATTACTGGAGACGTAATCCGGAAGGGTTGGCAACAGAGCATACAGCATATACATCACTTTTCAGGTTAAAGACTGCTGTGCAGGATAAGGGCTTTAATTCAGAGGCAGATAATGCATCAGATACAGTGCTTCTTAACTATGATGTATCAGATGTTGACCTCTCTGAAAGAGAAGATGCAATCAGCGCATCATCTGTGTATGTGCCTTACAGCAGTTATCAGTACACAACATTTACATATGATGCAGCATCTGGTAATTACTTAAGATTCGCGAGTGGTGAGCCAAGTCTTGACCACGAAACAGGAGAGCAGTTTAATACTAAGAATATTATTGTGCAGAAGATTACACACAGCATGATGGATGATAATTACTGTTGGAATCTTCACACCGTCGGAAGCGGTCAGGGTTATTATATAACTAACGGGTATGCTGTGCCAATCAGGTGGAGCAAGGCAGACCGTTATTCCAAGACAGTGTACACTTATGCAGACGGAACAGAGATTAACGTAAGTGATGGAAGAACTTATATTGAAGTATCTGATGTAACTATGACTGTTGAAGTGGAATAGTACAGATAAGAACCGCATATACTTCTACTATCTGATAATGGTGGAGGTGTGCGATATGAATAAGACAATGAAAAAACTTAATATAACCATGATAATAGGGATTCTGGCAGTATGGGTGTCAGGGTCCCTGTTTCATTTTGTGTATGACTGGACGGGGAAGAACACATTTATAGGGCTGTTCTTTCCAACCAATGAATCAACATGGGAGCATATGAAGCTGGCGTTTCTGCCAATGAACCTGTATGGAATATACACATGGTATGCCCTGAAAGACAGATTTGCAGCAAGCGGATTCGCAATTCTGCTTGGTGCCAATGTTGCAACATGGGCAATTCCATTCCTGTACTACACATATATGGGCGTATTGGGCTTTTCTAAAATGTGGCTTGATATTGCATGCTTTTTCGTGGCGGTGCTTATTGGATTTGCTGTGGAGTATCATGTGTTAAAGAAATCAGGGAATGAAAGCTTTGTGCTTGGAACGTGGATAATGGCTATTATTGATTTCGTGATGGCAGCAGCATTTGTTTCCTGCTCATATGGTGCGCCTGCGCTTGGAATATTCGCAAAGCCATGATAGGCTGCAAAGTGCATAGATAAAGCGGTGCATGCGTTAAGCTGATGGATATTTGTTTAAAAATGAGAAAATAACAGTTGACAATGTCTAATTATAATAGTATGCTACAACTGTACTAGTTATTATAGTACAGTTATTACACAAGCTTGTAACCAGTTCAAATAATACACAGAAAGGAATGGAACATGTTCACAATAGATGTCATGTCGCGAGTGCCAGTCTATGAACAGCTCATTAAGCAGGTTGAAGACCAGGTGCTTAAAGGAATTATGAAGGAAGGGGATAAGATGCCATCGGTACGGTCATTGTCGATGGAGCTGTCCACCAATCCGAATACGATACAGAAAGCATACACGGAGCTTGACAGAAAAGGAATTGTCGTAAGCGTACCGGGAAAGGGTTCTTTTATATCGGCAGAAGCGGTAAAGATTGTAGGCAATCAGTCTAAGGAGCAGCTTTCACAGCTTAAGGAGATTGTAAGAAAGCTTGCATACGCAGGGGTGAGTAAGAGTGAGATAACAGATATGATTGAGGAGGTTTATAAGAAAATATGATAGAGGTGAAAGGTGTTACTAAATCATTTGATGACTTTACAGCACTTGACAATGTTACCTGTAATATAGCGGAAGGCTGTATATACGGTATGGTCGGTTCTAACGGTGCAGGAAAGTCCACACTGCTTAGAGTCCTGTCTGGAATATATAAGGCAGATAAGGGAGAAGCAATAATTGACGGAATTAATGTATATGAGAATACATACATGAAGAATAAGCTGGTGTTCGTTGCAGATGAATTATTTTTTCTTGCAGGTGCGAACATGAAGAGCATGGCTAAGTTCTACCGTTCAATATACGATAATTTTGATATGGAAAGATTCACAGAGCTTACGAAAACATTCGGGCTTGATCCGGATAAGAGCATATCGAGCTTTTCAAAGGGTATGAAGAGACAGGCGGCTATAATACTTGCACTGTCAACTAAAGCCAAGTATATGTTCTTTGATGAAACATTTGACGGACTTGACCCGGTTATGCGTAATCTCGTCAAGAAGTTAATCTGCGGCGACGTTGCAGAGAATAACGCTACTGTGATAGTCACATCACATTCATTAAGAGAGTTGGAAGACTTATGCGACCATTTGTCACTCCTTCATAAAGGCGGACTGGTGCTTGACAGCGATGTATTTGAACTAAAGACGAGTCAGTTCAAGGTGCAGGTAGCTTTCAGGGATGAGTTTGACGAGAGTAAGTTTGAGGGCATTAAGATTACAAGATACCGTCAGGAGGGTTCAGTTGCCAACATGATAGTTAACGGCGACAGGGAACAGACCATGGATATTATCAATGCCATGAATCCGGTTGTATTCGATGTCCTCCCACTTACACTCGAAGAGGTATTTACTTACGAGATGGAGGCACTCGGCTATACATTCGATGTGAAGGGGGATAAGACACATGAATAATAAGAAAATATTCAGCTTTCATATGTTTTTACAGACATTAAAGCAGACAAGGCTTGCGGGCTTTATAATGATGGTAGCGATTACGCTTATATCGGTTGTGCCGATTGTTTCATCATTAAGTTATGTTAAGGAATTTAATCAGGTTAGTAATGTTAGTGGCGTTGCGGGGAATTATTTCCTTGTATTAGTGTTCATACTGGCTGTGCCGGTTATATCATTTATAATATGGAGCTTCCTTAATAGGAGAAGCAGCAGTGATTTCTACCACTCAATTCCATATACAAGACTGTGCATATATCTTAGTAAGACAGCAGCAATACTTACATGGATTGTTGGAATACTTGCTGTGTCATATGTTTCACAGGCAGTGCTATTCATTGCCAATAAGAAGTATTTCAATGTTGACTATGCAACAATGTTCCGCATGTATCTTGCAATGTTTATATGTAGTGTTTTATGCATGGCAATTATAAATGTTGCAGCATCAATTACAGGCAATATATTAAGTAACATATGTGTAACAGGACTTATAATGTTCCTTCCAAGATTTATTCTCGTAATGATTACAGAGATGACTGTATATCATGGAGAAACTTACATGATAAGTAATAGTGGTGTTGGACTTCTGGATTCTTCCAATAATATGATTATTGGCATGGTGTTTAATGTGCTTGGAATATCTAATGGTTCATCAGGATTCACAGATATGGTTCTTGGTCTGACAAGTAACTTATATACACTGATTCTTGCACTTATATATATTGTGCTTGGTGCAGTACTTTTTGTAAAAAGAAAGAGTGAGACAGCAGGAAAAGCTGCCAACGGTAAGCTTCTCCCTATGATTATAAGAACACTTATCGGCTTTACAATTGCATTTGTAGGTGTAATGATTGTTTACACTAATGAAGAATATAATGAGACTACAACAGTTGTTGTATTATTCATTGTAAGTGCTTTAGTTGTATTTGTGTATGAATGTATAGTAAGTAAGAAGATGAATGTTATAAAGCAGTGTATTCCATCAATTCTCCTTGGATATGTGCTTGCAGTAGTAATTGGAACAGGGGCTAATTCATTTGGTAAGTATGAAGCTTCTTATGAACCGGATGACTCAAAGCTTTCATATGTATCAATCGAGACTTTGGATAACTATGTTTCGTCAGATAATGAATATTTTAAGGCTATATCATCAAAGGTAAAGTTTACAGATGATGAGATTCTTAAGTTTGTATCAGAGAAATTCGTATCATATAAAGAAAAATGTATATCAAATGGTGTGCATAATTATACTCGTACAGGCAGAGGGTCAGTAACCAGTTATAAAATCGGATTCAGACAGAATGGTGTTACACATTACAGAAAAGTTACACTTACTGACAGTGATGCACAGAAGCTTGCAGGTCTGTTAAAGAAGGATGAGAATTTTGTTAAGTTATATATGAATCTGCCAGACAGTGACAAGGTTACAATAACAGGTCTGACAGGCGATTTCGAAGATTCTGACACTAAAGAAATATATAAAACAATTACCAGTGAAGTTAAAGAGATTGGTTTCGAAAAGTGGTATCAGATAGTTAATTCTTCAGATAGTGGAGCATTCTTAATGGCAGCACAGTTTTCAAAGGCTGGTGTACCTTATGAGCTGATTCTTCCTATCAGCAAGAATATGCCTAAGTCATATAACAAGTATATAAGTGCAAGAAATGCATATGCCATTAAGAATAATGAGAAAGAACTTGCAAGAATGAGCGAGATATTAAAGATGTATGCTGCTGGTGATAAACCATATCAGAACCAATCAGAGATTGTAGAAGATCTGTCATTAGTTATTGTATATAATGATGAAAGTATATGGCGTAGTCCATCATCATATATAAATACTGATAGTGAAAAGGCTCAAAAGGTATTAAAAGCACTTGCAGAATCCATTGATAAGAAGGATTTTAACAAGGAAGTAAATGCTGATAATCCGGTTGTTGTTATTAATTATTCAAATTATAGTCAGCTTAAAGATGGTACAGGAGATTATATCGGGGCTGATGCTATTATCCAGTTAGATGGCTATACACAGCTTTTGGATTATGTTTCTGATGTTGATGAGTATTAATAATATCTGATATTGAATTAATACATTTTAATAAGTATAATTAGTGGGATGGCGTCTGGTCATCCCATTATTATGTTAATAGAAGAGGAATAAAGCTATGTATGATTATTTAATAGTAGGAGCAGGACTTTTCGGTTCAGTATTTGCGCATGAGGCGGCAAAAGCAGGAAAGAAGGTTCTTGTAATAGATAAGAGAAATAATATTGCAGGGAATGTGTATACAGAGAAAAGAGAAGGAATTAATGTGCATGTGTATGGCGCGCACATTTTCCATACTAATAACAAGAAGGTGTGGGAGTATCTTTCACAGTTTACTACATTTAACAGATTCACTAATTCACCGGTTGCCAATTACAAGGGTGAGCTGTATTCACTGCCATTCAATATGTATACCTTCAATAAGATGTGGGGCGTTGTGACACCACAGGAGGCAGCAGAAAGAATCGAGCAGCAGAGGAAAGAAGCAGGAATCACAGAGCCTAAGAATCTTGAGGAGCAGGCTATAAGCCTTGTAGGAACTGATATATATGAGAAGCTGATTAAGGGATACACACAGAAGCAGTGGGGCAGACCATGTAACGAGCTGCCATCATTCATTATCAAGAGACTTCCTGTAAGACTTACATTTGACAATAATTACTTTAACGCACTTTATCAGGGAATTCCTGAGGGTGGATATACTAAGATGGTTGCCAATATGCTTGATGACAGTAATCTTTCTGGAAGCATTGAGGTAAGACTTGGAGTTGATTATCTTGCTTCTTCTGATGCCAAGGCAGCGCTTGATAACGAGGCTGCAAAGGTTGTATACACAGGTGCGATTGACGCATACTTTGACTATAAGCTTGGTAATCTTGAGTACCGTTCAGTAAGATTTGAGACAGAGACTCTGGATATTCCTAATTTCCAGGGTAATGCGGCAGTTAATTATACTGATGCCGAAACTCCATGGACAAGAATTATTGAGCATAAATGGTTTGAGTTTGGCAAGGATGAGAATGGCAACGACCTTCCTAAGACTGTTATCAGCCGTGAGTACAGCTCTGAGTGGAAGCCGGGTGATGAGCCATATTATCCTGTTAATGATGAGAAGAACGGCGCTCTCTATGCACAGTATAAGGAACTCGCAGACGCTGAAAGTAAGGTTATATTCGGCGGACGACTTGGCGAGTACAAATATTATGATATGGACGCTGTTGTGGCAGCAGCACTTGACTGCGCTGCAAAGAATATATAAATGTCAGTGGCGGGGGTGACCCGTAATGAGTCACCCCTGAAAATTGCCGCTTGCCTTACGGTCACATAGCTGACCATAGATATCAGGTCCAAGACCGGTCTGTAATTCGGTGTAAGCTTTTCTTAGCTGTTCATCAGTCATATGTTCACGTCTTCTTTCGATTGCATTAATGCTGTCGTGAATCACTTTATCCTGATCGTCGTGAGTTTCCCAATTATACATTGTGTGTCCTTTTACGATAGATTTATTGTTGTTGTCTGTTGGAAGATTTTCTGCATTATTCATGAATGTCACCTCATTTTTAATAAGATATATGATATTGATATTATCTGCGTTAATTCCCCGTCTATACTTGAAAATCCTGACATAGCATTGTAATATTAAAAGGTGTGTAAACATCAGAGGGAGAGTGTAAATGTTAAATCTAAATGGTATGCTGTCGATTATTATGCCGGCTTATAATGAGGAAAAACTTATATATCACAGTATCATGGAAACATTGAGAATTGTTGAAAAGTTTGTTCCTGAATTGGAGATTATTGCGGTTAATGATGGAAGCAAGGATAATACCAAAGCTGAGATAGAAAGAGCTATGAAGCAGGATAGCCGTGTGCGTATGGTTAGTTCTAACAAGAACCGTGGCAAGGGTAACGCAATTATATCCGGTGTGTCACAGGCTGAAGGAAAGTATGTTGCATTTGTTGATGCAGACCTTGAACTTAATCCGTCGCAGTTAGAGGGCTATCTTAAGAAAATGCTTGATGATAATAAAGATGTTGTTATAGGCTGTAAGTTCCATAAGGATTCCAAGCTTGATTATCCATTTAAGAGGAAAGTGATAAGCATGGGGTATTATATAATGCTTCTTGTGCTGTTTCATCTTAATGTCAAGGATACACAGACGGGACTTAAGGTATTCAGGGTTGAGGCAATCAAACCGGTTGCACATCTTATAAGAACATCGGGTTTTGCTTATGATATAGAACTGTTAGTTGCAATTCACAGAAGAGGTTTTTCGATAGCACAGATGCCTGTAGAGGTTGTGTATGTCAGGGATTCTGGTGTAAAGCGTATAGGAATGAAGGATATATGGCGTGCGTTCTGTGATACATGGGCAATATTCGGGAGAGTTTATTTCAAGCACTATTATGATTAGTCAGGAGATGCATATGAGATGAAGGATTTATTCAGAGGTTTTAAAGAGAAAATTAGTAGTATCTGGACCAGCGTAGTTGTTCCACATGCCAGAATATGCATAATTGCCGGAACTGTTGTGGTTGTGGGAGGTGCTTCTGCCATAACAGCTGTGGAATATATTCATTATAATAACAGAACGCAGATTCAGGCTCAGGAGACAGAAGCCCAGACGCAGGAAGAAACACAGACACATAATATGGAGCAGACAAAGCCTGTTGTTACAGAGGCTGAAACTGAAACACAGGAACAGACACCGGATGAGACAGAGAGTACAACACAGGAGGAGATATCCGAACTTGTAATGGCTGCTGTCGCAGATGAGAATACAAGCAGCAGGGAGATATATGAGATAATTGATAAGGCTGCAAGTGACAGTGATATTGTTATTCCGGTTAAAGATGTTGAAGATATTGATGTTGTTGAAGATAATTCTTCTGAGCCGTCAAAGGATGAAACAGAAGTTGAAGAACCACCGGCAGATGATACATCAAAGTCAGATGAAATCTATGAGATAAGTCAGGTTGTAGAAGGAATTGACGTATCAAAATGGCAGGGAGACATAGACTGGACGGCTGTTGCATCTGATGGAATCACATTTGCAATGATAAAATGTGGTGGTGGAGACGACGAAGACGGCGTATATGAAGACAGATATTTCAGACGCAATATTGAGGGCGCACTTGCCAATGGTATTCAGGTAGGTGTGTATTTCTATTCGGGAGCTACTAATTCGAAAGAAGCATATGACGAGGCAAGTTACTGTATTAACCTTATAAAAGACTATAAGATAACATATCCGGTTGCATTTGACTGGGAGCTTGATTATGGAGATTATGATGAGGTTACGGAAGCATGTGAAACATTCTGTAATGTTGTGAAAAGTTACGGATATACACCTATGGTATATTCTAACAGAAACAGATGGTACAGCAGTTTTGATGGAGAGAAGCTTGCCAGCAAATATAAAGTATGGATGGCAGCATATTTCGGTAAGTTCTACTACGATTCTGTAAGATGGGAATATGGTGATGAACTTCCAAACTTCAGATATAACTTTGATATGTGGCAGTATAGCTCAAGATGCTATGTTAATGGTATAGCGGGACGTGTTGATGTTAATATAGCATTTTTCGGATATGCCAATTACCATGTTGATACGAAAGATGCGGTAATTACAGTAACTAATACTGATATAAAGAGAACCTATAATCAGGATACAGGTGAGCTTACGGAAGAGCTTGATCTGCTGGATGGTGTCAAAGGAACTAATTCAATCGGGTATGATACGGATGTAGAATATTCTATATATGATGACGAGGGCAATGAGTATAGTGAGGCAGATGCTATATCAAAGGCAGGCGTATACACAGTTGAATACAGGTTCAAAGATCCGAAATCGGGCTGGATAAAGAATACTGCGAGACTGGAGATTACTGTAATAGCAGAGACACGGGAAGCAATACAGCAGGAAACAAAGGAAGAGGTTTAGTAAGAAGCAGATATGAACGATACAGAGATTAATACAACAGATACGAATGAGACTGAGGTAGAACACAAAGATATAGAAGATAAAGAAGAATATGAGGTGCTTGAAGTAGATAAAGTACCTGCAGATTATAAGGTAAAGTTTATAGAATTCTTCAAGGTTAAGAAGCATGTTGTTATGACTGCAGTTCTGACATCGGTTGCTGTAATTGTGGCAATTGTTGCTATTGCAGTAGGAGTTAATATTAATAAAACGCCTAAGAAGCATCAGCCCGAAATAGTTGAAGCAGCGGAGACTGAGACAGAAACACAGACAGAGACTGTGACACAGGAAGAAACAACTGAAGAGACTGAAACGGAAGAAGAGACAACAGAGGAAGAGACCTATCAGATGATAGAGAATATCATGGAGAAGGTTGTTAAAGACAGTGTTGTTACACAGAAGGAAGATCCAATTAAGAACAGGAATAATGAATCTTCAGGAGAGGTTATAAAGCCCGTTTCATATGTGGATAATGCTGTCTCTGGAAGTGTCAGCGTTTCATCTGTAAAGAAATCCGGCGATGATATTGTGTATACTGTGAAGAGCAGGAAAGTACAGGATTTTACAGAGGAACAGATTGCTGGATGTGCTAAAGGGTCTGTTCTTGTACAGGAAGATGAGAAAGAAAACAAATATACAGGCTATATATATGAAACCGGAATGGTAGAAGTTACCGGTGGAAGCGAGAAGGTTGTCACAACATTTCTTATGAAGAACGATTCTAAGGATGATACTACAAAAGAGACATCAGAGAATATCAGTACTTTATCTAATATAGAAGAAACTTCACAATCAGAGTCAGAAAGTTCAACCGAAAGTAAGAAAGTTTCGTATATAGTTATGGAGGTTGAAGCGCAGATAGAATATATATATGCTGACGGATGGCAGAATATCAAAGGAGAGAATTATTACTTTGAGAATTCCAATGCTGTAACAGGATGGAAGAATATCGACGGGGTACAGTACTATTTCAATTCAGATGGTTCACTTGGTTCATCACTTGTGATAGATGTTTCAAGATATAATGGCAGCATTGACTGGAATAGTGTTAAGGCTTCAGGTATTAATTATGCAATGATAAGAGTTGGCTACAGGGGATATGAGACAGCTAATCTTGTTCTTGACAGCAGATTTCATGAGAACATGAGTCAGGCAATCGCAGCAGGGGTTAAGGTAGGCGCATATATTGTTACTCAGGCGGTGAATACTACAGAGGCAGTCGAAGAGGCCAGCTTTATTGTATCAGCCTGCAGTGGATATAACATATCACTTCCGCTTGCTATTGATGTAGAGAGTGCAGGCGGTGGAAGTGGACGAGGAGATAAGATATCATCATCACAGAGAACTGCAGTTGTTAATGCATTTGCACAGACAGTAAGCAGCTGCGGATATTCAGCAGTGGTATATGCCAATAAGGACTGGATGAATAACCGCATGTATGCGGGTAATATAAGCTGTAACGTGTGGCTTGCACAGTACAGGGATACATGTAATTATACAGGTCCTTTCTCAATGTGGCAGTTTACTGATAAAGCGAGAGTTAACGGTATTTCAGGATATGTTGATATGAGTGTATGGAAACATTAAGTGACTATATAAAACAACTGAAAAACGTGACATTTCTTTAACAGAGTGGTATAATCAATCGGAATGTATATTCACGAGGAGATAAAATATGAGTAAGAGTCAGGAACAGATGAAGGAATTGCTCGAAGCCATAAGGTCTGGTCAGAGTGATAAAGAGGCTTTATGCAAGGCAATTCAGAAAGATGTTAATAATCTTATATATCCTGTGTTTGGGGAGGATTACAAGAGGATTTCGCCTAGGGCAATAATTGATATATGCATGAATCTTGACAGCATTAATGTCGATAAGAATATTATGCGACAGATTGCAACAAGAGTATCGGTGTATATGTTCGGTCTTATAGATAATTCTACTATAAGAATAGATGATAATTGTGTATATGAGTACAACCGTATTAAAGAAGATGAAGAATTATTCGGAATTATCAGGGATAATTCCAAGATGTTTAAGGATTTCAAAGCATATGATTCAGTTTCCGACAATATTAAGTCTTTATCAAGAGTACAGACTATAATGATGGAACTCTATGGATATGAGATGCATTCCATCGATGAAATCCAGACTCTGCTTAATATGGACAGGGATATTATCTCTAAGCTGATTGGGATGATGAAGAATAATATGTTAGGTATAACTTCTGAAGATGAAGATGTACTTGAATATGAAGCTTTCGATGAGGGGAATGTTGAGGCTGAAGCTGAGTCAGATGAAGATGATGAAATTGCAGCCATAGCACCGGAAGATATCATAATTCCAGATAACATTACAGATTCTGAATCTGAGGAAGAGCCTCATGATGAAATTAGGGAAGAGGCTCAATCTGTGAGTACGGAAGAACTTCCAGTTGAAGAGACGTCTGATATTGTTGTCGAAGAATCGGATGATGAAGAAGAGGGTGTTACATTAGAGTATGAAGAAGATGATTATAATGATGCACCTATGTATTATGAAAGAACTGGAAGAAAAAGGAACTTTATAGACAGACTTGTTGATATGACAGGAAGAATATTGCCAGATACTTCAAGAGGAGCAAGACGCAATATAATATATGCCGTTATGGTTATGGTTCCAGTTGCTATTATTATTATTATTTCTGTGATTGCAATGTCAGGTGGTGGTAATAAGTCAGATAAGAAGGTGCTTTCTACTGAACATACAACCCAGGTTCAGGAAGAAACAGCTGCTAATAAGGAGAGCTCAAGCGCTGCGGCATCAAGTACAGAGGAGACAACAGAAAGTACAAGCACACAGCAGGAGACAACACAGGCAGCTACACAGAGAGCAACGGCAGCTTCTAACAGAACAACTGAAGCAGGAACACAGCAGGAGTCAGAAGAAGAGACAACTGTCGAGGAGAAAGTACCAGAAGAGACTACACAAGAAGAAACTACACCAACGCAAGAAACAACATCTGAAAGTGTTACAGAAGAAACAACTGAGGCTACACAGGCACCAGCAGAGAACGTTTCAACAGATAACTAAAAAACATACTATCTATAACAGATATTTTAAGGAAGGATTGCTATGAAATGTGTAATATTAGCCGGAGGTAGTGGCGACAGTTTATGGCCATTATCCAGAAGGCAGTTTCCAAAGCAGTTTATGAAAATAAAAGAGGGCCGGTCATTGTTACAGGAAACTGTAGTAAGAAACATGCCGTTCTGTGAGGAATTCATAATAGTTACCAATGAGAGCTATAAGAATATTGTTAATGGACAGATGAAGGCATTTCAGAGTCTTAAGTACAGAGTTATTCTTGAGGGTACACCGAAAGGAACAGGAGCAGCTGTACTTTTAGGGACTATGTTTGCCAATCCATCAGAATTGGTTCTGGTTGTTAATTCGGACAACCTGATTGAAGGCGAAGGATACAAAGAAGCAGTTATTGCTGCTAAAGAATATGCAAAAGAAGGCTACCTTGCGGTACTTGGAATTAAACCAGAATCGCAGTCATCAACTTACGGATACATACTCCGTGATAAAGAGAACGTAAAGAAATTCATTGCAAGAATTGATTTCGACGAGGATGAGACAGAGGGGCTGTTAGGTTATGATTATGATGAAGGATATCTCTGGAACAGTGGAATACTTGTATTCACAGCAGGAGATATGACTAATGCAGCAAGAAAATTGTCGCATGAACTATATACAACATGTAAGACAGCCAAGAGAAAAGTTCCTGCTATCAGAAGATCGGTACGTTTCTCTGAGAGTATAATGCAGCCTATGCCACATGGAAGTATTGAGACACTTCTCCTTGAAAAATGTGATTCAATCAAAGTGGTAGAAGCACAGTTTGAGTGGCTTGATGTAGGTAATGCCAGTGATCTGGCTGAATTTGGTAATAATATCAAGTCTGATTGTGTTATTAAATATGACTGTGATAATGTGAATATCATTAATAATGCACCAAGAAGACTGGTTGTTGCTAATGATTTAAGAGATCTTGTTGTTGTTAACACTGATGATGCAACATATGTTTCATCTAAGAAGTCTGCTGATAATATCAAGCAGATTATGAAAGATAACATGGAGACATATGAAGCATTTTTCGATTATAACAGAACTACTTACAAAGAGTGGGGAATACAGGAGATACTTAATTATTCCCAAGGGTATAAAGTAAGAAAACTTACGATATTCCCTGGAATGTCAATGGCTCTTCACCAGCATGAGAAAAGAACAGAACACTGGTCAGTAGTTGAAGGTGTTGCAACAATCACGGTTGGTAATGAGACAGCAGATTATAATAAGTATGAAAGTGTGTTCATACCTGTAGGAGCTAAGCATAAGATAGCTAATAAGACAGATAAGAATGTAGTTGTTATTGAGGTTGGTATCGGAGACAATATTTCTGATAATGACCTTGTAAAGATATATAATCAGGATAATCAGGCGGTTTCTAATTATGTAAGACTTGATAAGAGTCCTATTATAAAACTTGAGCCTGCATTTAAGGATAACCTGTGGGGCGGCACCAAGATACGCGATGTATATGGCAAGAAATGTGATTATGATGTTATAGGTGAAAGCTGGGAGCTTTCAGCTCATCCTGACGGACAGAGCCGTATAGCTGAGGGCAGATATAAGGGAATGCTCTTCAATGATTATCTTAATATTATAGGTAAGGATGCGCTTGGATGGAAATGTCAGGCACAGGACAGATTCCCTATCCTTATTAAGTTCATCGATGCCAAGCAGGCACTTTCTATACAGATTCATCCGGATGATGAATACGCGCTTGAGAATGAGAACGAGTATGGAAAGAATGAGATGTGGTATGTAGTGGACAGTGAGCCAGGTGCATACCTTTACTGCGGTCTTTCAAGAGACGCATCCAAGGAAGAGATTCTTGAAAGAATCAATAACAATACAATCACTGAGATACTTAACAAGATTGAGGTTAAAGCCGGTGATGTTGTTATGGTTAAAGCCGGAACAATCCACGCGATTGGCGCAGGAGTATTTATATGCGAGATACAGCAGAATTCTAACTGTACATATCGTATGTACGACTATGACAGAAGGGATAAGTTCGGCAACCCAAGAGAACTTCATGTCAAGAAGGCACTTGATGTTGTAGATAATCATAAGTATGTTAAAGATAATAAGACAGAGATAGTTCTCGCAAGGAATGAACATTTTACAGAAGAAAGACTTGTACAGTGCAAATATTTCGAAGTATTCAAGTATGAAGTTGCAGATGAAGCCAAGATAGCTGTAGATGAAGCATCATTTGTTTCAGTGCTGTTTATCAGTGGAGAAGGAACTATCGAAACGGATGATTATGAGAAGGTAATGCCATTCAAGGCAGGAGAAAGTTTCTTTATAAGTGCAGGTCAGAGAGGCATAGTTGTTAAGGGTCAGGCAACGATGATTGTTACCAGAGTATAAAAAATGTTTGCTCTTGACGGATTTTGATGTATAATGACCAGAGAATTCTTTATTAAAAGGAGATAAAAACATGTTATCAGTAGTAATACCAACATTTAATGAAAGCAAGAATATCAGAAATCTGGTTGCACAGATTGATGTTGCTTTGAAAGGTGTTGATTATGAAATTGTCTTTGTTGATGATAGTAAGGACAATACACCTGATGTAATTATGGAAGTTGCTAAAGAATATCCACAGGTAAGAATGGAACATAGAAAGAATGGAACAGGATTAGCAACAGCTGTTCTTGATGGATTTAAGCTTGCAAAGGGCGAGTATATGGCATGTATGGATGCAGATTTACAGCACCCACCAATTGTTCTTAAATATATGTATAAGGCTATGGAGAGCGGCGCAGATTTCTGTATACCTAGCCGACTTATTCCTGGTGGTGACGATGGCGGACTTAACTGGTACAGAAAGTTCGTATCTGGAACAGCAAGAAAGATAGGACAGGTTATGTTACCATGTCTTAGAAAGATATCTGATCCAACAAGCGGACTCTTTATGTTCAGAAGAGAAGTTATCGAGAATGCTGACCTTCAGCCAATCGGATGGAAGATTATGGTTGAGGTTCTTGCAATGGGAACATACAGCAAGGTAGTTGAGATTCCTTATAAGTTCCAGCAGAGAACTGAAGGTGAATCAAAGCTTTCAGGTAAAGTTACATTAGAGTACTTAAAGCAGCTCAAGAATCTTAGAAAGAGATACAATAAGAGCAATAAGTATGAAGTTGAGGTATGGTCAACTGAGAAAATGATGGCATAGTAATTGTGCGTATGTTTAGAAGAGGATAATATTATGGGTAAGTATTTTGGAACTGATGGGTTCAGAGGAGAGGCTAATGTGACTCTTACTGTTGACCACGCATTTAAAGTAGGAAGATTCTTAGGCTGGTATTATGGCAAGAATCATGAGGACGGTAAAGCTAAGATTGTTATTGGTAAGGATACAAGAAGAAGCAGTTATATGTTTGAGTATTCTCTGGTAGCAGGTCTTACAGCATCAGGAGCAGATGCATACCTGCTTCATGTTACAACTACACCAAGTGTTTCTTATGTAGCAAGAACAGAAGATTTTGACTGCGGAATCATGATTTCTGCAAGTCATAATCCTTTCTATGACAACGGAATTAAGCTTATTAACGCAGCCGGTGAGAAGATGAAAGAGGATGTTATCTCTGAAATCGAGAAGTATCTTGATGGTGAGATGGGAGAGATTCCATACGCAACAAGAGAGAAGATTGGATGCACAGTAGATTATACAGCAGGCCGTAACAGATATATGGGATATCTTATGAGTCTTGCAATCTATTCATTCAAGGGAATAAGAGTAGGTCTTGATGCTTCTAACGGTAGTGCATGGACACTTGCCAAGGCTGTATTTGATGCGCTTGGAGCTAAGACATACGTTATAAATGCAGCTCCAGACGGAACTAATATTAACGAGAACTGCGGTTCTACACATATTGAAGGACTTCAGGACTTAGTAAGAAGAGAGCATCTTGATGTCGGATTCGCATTTGACGGTGATGCAGACAGATGTCTCTGTGTAGATGAAAAGGGTAACGTCATAACAGGTGACCATATTCTTTACATCTATGGATGCTACATGAAGGACAGAGATAAGCTTGCAGGCAACAAGGTTGTAACAACTGTTATGTCTAACTTCGGACTCTACAAAGCATTTGACGCAGTAGGAATCGAGTACGAGAAGACTAAGGTTGGCGATAAGTATGTATATGAATGTATGTCAGAGAACGGCTACCGTATAGGCGGCGAGCAGTCAGGACATATCATATTCTCTAAATATGCAACAACAGGTGATGGAATTATCACAGCTCTTAAGATGATGGAAGTTATGCTTGCCAAGAAGAAGACATTAGCAGAGCTTTCAGCACCACTTGTTATCTATCCACAGGTTCTTAAGAACATCAGAGTTACAGATAAGACACAGGCGCAGGATGATGCAGATGTCAAGGCAGCAGTTGAGGCAGTTGCCAGCGCTCTTGGCGCAGATGGACGAATCCTTGTACGAGAAAGCGGAACAGAGCCGGTTGTGCGTGTAATGGTTGAGGCTGGAAGCACAGAAGAGTGTGAGAAGTATGTCGACCAGGTTATAGATGTTATAAAGAGCAAGGGATACGCAGTGTAAATTTATATGAATATTTTTAACACCTCCACATAAGATTAATTAGGTCTTATTGTGGGGGTGTTTTTTATGTGTAGAAAAGTATGGGGAAAAGTTGTGGCTGTCATGCTGGCATTGTTGATAATTATGCCTGTGTGTGCCATGACGGGGTGCTCTGGAAGTAAAGAGCCGGATAATAAGACCAGTGTTGATTATACAGTGGTTGAAAATGCGGATTTGCCGGAGGAGCTTAAGAAGCTTATCGAAAGCAAAAAAGATAAAGTTATGAGGCTTACATATACGACTAAGGATTATACATATGTTGTGGCCGGCTATGGAACGAGAGATACCAGCGGATATTCGATTAAGGTAAATGATGTCTACACAGGTGATAATGCTCTGTATATTGACCTTAATCTGATAGGACCTGCGGCTGGTGAAGCGGTGAATGAGGTGGAGACATATCCGGTAATAGTGCTTAAGATGGAGCGGCGCGAAGAAAGTGTTGTATTTAAAATGTAGAATGTATGGGAGGTCAGTCTGTGAGACTCAGAACAGAAAATATTCATGAATACAGGTTAAAATGTAATACCGTGGCACAGATTACACTGGACGATGATTTTAATGTACCTGACACAAAGGATGATATTGAGCTTATAGTGAAGGAGTGGGGCAATGTCCAGACAGACAGTGTTAAAGTCAATAAGGATAAAGCAACAGTAGATGGGGAGTTAAGATTTGCACTGCTGTATATCGGTGCCTCATCCAGTGCAGAACGCATGCATCCTGTGAAGATGGATGGCAGGATGAATTTCAGTGAAAATGTTAATCTTTCGAGTGACTGCACAGGCGATTATATAACCTGTCAGGCGTCTATAGAAGATCTTAGCATTAAGGCAATTAATTCAAGAAAGATAAGTGTTAAAGCCATTGTGACGCTTAAGCTTATATGTGAGAATCTGCAGGATATCCAGATGATAACAGGTGTGGATGAGACAGAGAACACAGACATACAGCAGTTAAAACAGGAACTGGAATTCGTCCAACTTGCTGTTAACCAGCGTGACAATTTCAGAATCAGGGAAAATGTATCGCTTCCAGCAGGTAAACCTGAGATACAGGAGATTATCTGGGATGATGTTGATGTAAGGAATTTAAACACAAGACTTGCAGACGACGGGCTTAAACTGGCTGGCGAGTTAGATATATTTATAATGTATATAGGAAATGGTGATACAGGCAATGTGCAGTGGTATGAGACAACTGCCTCATTTGAGGGAAGTCTTGATATAAGCGGTTGTAATGCGGATATGATACCATATGTTAATTTCCAGATAATAGGAAAAACAATTGAAGAAAGATCTGATCTTGATGGCGAAAACCGTGATATTGCAGTTGAAGTAGTGCTTGATATGGATGTCAAGGCGTATGAGGAGAGAAAGAAAGATGTAATAGCAGACATATATTCACCTTCTTATAATATGGAAATAGAGAATTCTGATACACAGCTTCGTTGTCTTGTTGTGCGCAATAATGTGTCAAGCCGCGTGTCAGGCAATCTGCAGCTTGAGAATTATGCTGACCTTATGCAGATATGTAATTGTACGGCAACAGTACAGCTTGATGATGTTACATATTCGGCGGGAGAACTTGTTGCTGAAGGTGTCGTAAGTGCAAATGTATTCTACATAACATCAAGTGACAGCCAGCCGCTTGGAAGTGTGCATACAATAATTCCATTTGCAAGCACAGTTAAAATTGCTGATGTAAGTCCGGATGCACTTGAATACAATATAAAGCCGTCAGTCCAGCAGCTTTCAGCAACAATAAACAGCGCGGGTGTAATCGAAGTTAAAGCATCGGTTTCACTGGATGTAATAGTTTTTAAGACTTTTGATTATTGTGGAATCAAGAGTGCCTATATGTCAGAAGAAAAATGTGATCTTTCACAGATGCCATCAATGACAGGATATATTGCAGATGGAACGAAGACGTTATGGGATGTTGCTAAAATGTATCACACAACGGCAGATTCAATAAAGGCAAGTAATCCGAAGTGTGCTGATGGATTGTCAGAGTCAGTGATTATACCGAGAAAGACAAAGCTTCTGTTAGTGAAAGCGTAGAGCAGATAATCAAGGGGTACAGGTGGTTTTCCACCTGTACCCCTTAACTTTTAAATCATAATTATCAGAGTTAATTCTCTGTCTTTTCAATCTTGATTGTGGATTTCTTCCATATTCCTGTCCAGTACAATGCATAAAGTATGGCGGCGGAAGTTCCGTTACTGATAACGACAGCATACCAGACAGATTCAACGCCCATATTAAGTACATTGGCACATACCCAGAGTGTAAGCAGACGGAATATCCATATTCTTGAAGCATCAACAATCATGGTAATCATTGTGTGGCCGCTTCCCTGAAAAAGTCCCTGTGTGACATTGTAGAATGCATTGCTCCAGCACCAGAAAGCCATAAGTGAGAGGAAGTCTGTTGCAAGCGGGATAACTCTTTCATCTGCTGAGAAGAATGTTACCATAGCCTGAGAGATAAATCTTCTTGACAGAATCAGACCAAAGAATAACAGGAACAGTGCACCCATGCGGAGTGCATAATGATAAGCCTTGTCTGCTCTTTCCTGCTGTCCGGCACCTATATTCTGTCCTACAATAGTTGATATTGCAGAGCCGATACCACTTGCAGGCATTGTAATAATACTGTTTATCTTATTGCCGATACCATAAGCACTTGTAGCAATAAAGCCGTAAGCATTAACATTTTTAGTCATAAGAAGAAAACCAAGCTGCATAGTACTTCCGCCGATTGCTGTAGGAAGTCCGATTTTTACAATCGAGCCCATCTTATTACCTTCAAACTTAAATCCCTTGAAGTTAATTCTTATAAGCTGTCCTGGTCTTGTAAGTACGATAAGTGCAACAACTGCACATGGAATCTTGGCAAGCAGGGTGGCAAGTGCTGCACCGCCGATACCCCATTTGAAAACCATAAGGAATAATGGGTCTAATATAAGGTTGATAGCAACGCCGAGTATGTTAAGAAGCATAGGTTTAACAGTGTCGCCCTGTGACTGTTTTACTGATGTGAACAGGTTGATTGTGAACAGGAACGGCAGGTCAAGAACAACAATTCTTATGTAGGTAAGTCCGTATCTGTAGATGCTGCCCTCTGCACCAAGCCACTTCACAAGTCCCGGAGAGACAATCCAGCATATAAGTGCGCACAATACAGAGAAGCCAAGCGAAGTGAGGCAGATGTGGTTAGCCATTGAATTGGCCTGCTTATCCTCTCTTGCGCCGAGGTATTGTGATATAAGTATTGCACCGGCGGTTGTGATACCGTTACCGAAATTAATCAGAATATTCTGGAATGGAGACACGAGTGTGATGGCAGACTGGTTCTCAGTTCCTATCTTTCCGAGCCAGAAAGTATCTGTCAGATTGTACATTGACTGGATAAAACTGTTAATCATAACGGGAATTGCCAGCATAAGAATTGCATGGAAGAGATTACCATTAAGAATCATATTTCTCTTGTCTTCGCTTATTGGTTTTGCCATAGTAGACCTTCTTTCATTATATAAATTGATTAAAATACTTATGTTTTACAGAAAAATTCTCAAAACACTGATTATTTGTTGACATTTCGAAATCCTTTATACATAATATAAGCATAAAAAACAGTGATTTCTACAATTAAACTAATAAAAAATCAAGATAATACAGAAATATTATTATAATAGTCGTGAAATGCTAGAATGAGAGGGTGGAGTATATGTTTCAGGATATGTCGAAGGATTTTGATATTAAGAGAATTAAGAGGAGTAATACAGACGGTTCGATAGGATTAGAAGCACATGTGCATCCATTTAATGAAATATTCTATCTTTCAAGCGGGGAGTGCACGAGCTTTATTGACCACAACATTTATAAGTTCGGAAAGGGTGACCTTGTTATTGTTCCAAGCGGCTGTCTTCACAGGACAACTTACAATGGAAAAGGAATGCATGAAAGAATTGTTATAAGTTTCCGCAATGAAGCGACTGAATGGATTCAGAATGAGACAGGTAAGGAGCTTATGGCGAGCTGTATGAAGCCGGGAGTAGTCAATATTCCAGAGAAAAGAAGAGATTACGTTGTTTCGTTATTAGACAAGCTTATGTTTGAGAATGATTCACCGGATGAGTTGTCGCCGGCATTTATTAAGGTCGGGCTTATAGAGTTGCTGCTCTTTATTATCCGTTGTAAGAACTACGAAGAGAATGTTATTAAAGAAATTGATGTAGATAACCGGATAATTCAGGAGGTTGCTACTTATATATATGAGCATTATGCAGATAACCTGTCACTTGAAAATGTTGCTGACAAATTCAATTTAAGCAGGTCATATCTGTCGAAGAAGTTTAAGACAGCAACCGGTTTTGGATTTAAAGAATATATTATTAACGTAAGAATCCAGAATGCATGCAGACTCCTGCTTGAGACAGACAGGTCTATTACTGATATTGCATTTGAATGTGGGTTTAATGACAGCAATTATTTCGGAGATGCATTCAGGAAGGCGAAGGGAATTTCGCCACATAAGTACCGTAAGAACGAAACATTTTAGGATTGTAATTATAAGATTGTACTTGATTTCATACAATTTCTTTAATATAATAGTCTTGAAATATGGATTTTGTATACAAGGTTAGGTAATATATGGACAGTATCAGATTAAAGGCAAGAGCTAAGATTAATCTTGGACTTGATGTTATTGGAAGACGTGAGAATGGTTATCATGATGTGAGAATGGTTATGCAGACTGTTGGATTGTATGACCGTATTATTATGACGAAGATTCCAGAGGAAGATATAAGGATTAAGACTAATATAGGATTTCTTCCTGTTAATGAGAACAATCTTGTTTATAAAGCAATTATGCTTATGAAGAATAAGTATAATCTCGAAGGTGGAATAGAGGTTGACCTTAATAAATTCATTCCTGTTGCGGCTGGAATGGCTGGTGGTTCAAGTGATGCAGCGAGTGCACTTTTCGGAATGAGCAGACTTTATGATCTTAATATTCCTATGAAGGAACTTATGAATATGGGTGTTGAGATAGGTGCAGATGTTCCTTATTGTCTCATGAGAGGCACAGCGTTAGCTGAGGGAATTGGTGAGAAGCTTACAAGGCTTCCTGATATGCCATTCTGTCATATTCTTATTGCCAAGCCTCCGGTTAATGTATCGACAAAGCTTGTTTATGAGAATCTTGATAGTACAGAGGTTAAGTCACATCCTGATATAGATGGAATAATTGAGGCTATTAAGTTAAAGGATGTTGCACTTGTTGCTTCAAGAATGGGTAACGTATTAGAGTCAGTTACAGTGCCATTGTATCCTGTTATTGACAGCATTAAGAAGGATATGATAGAGCATGGCGCTATTAATGCAATGATGAGTGGAAGTGGTCCGACAGTATTTGGAATATTCCCTGATGAACAGTCGATGATAGCGTGCCAGCAGTTCTTAAGACAGAAGGGCGAGGCAAGACAGGTGTATACAACGGAGATATTTATTCCATAATAACAGATGATTATAGAGAATAATATACATTTATCATAATAGAGAAAGGAAAGTTTTATATGAAAGGTGAACTTAAGATGGACGTTAATGACTACCTTCCATTAAGAGATGTAGTCTTCAATACTTTAAGACAGGCGATTCTTCGTGGAGAGATGGAACCTGGCGAGAGACTTATGGAAATACAACTCGCTGAGAAGCTTGGAGTAAGCAGAACTCCTATCAGAGAGGCAATCAGAAAGCTCGAACTTGAGGGCCTTGTTATTATGATTCCAAGAAAGGGTGCTGAGGTTGCCCATATAACAGAGAAGGACATGAGAGATGTTCTTGAGGTAAGAGCTGCGCTTGAGGAACTTGCAGCAACACTTGCGTGCCGCAATGTTACACCGGAGCGAATTGAAGAGCTTAAGATGGCTAATAAGAGATTTGAGGCAGCAATTATATCTAAGGATGTGGTTGCAATTGTAGATGCTGATGTGAATTTTCATGACATTATATATGCAATGACAGACAATCAGAGACTTATTCAGATTATTAACAATTTAAGAGAGCAGATGTACAGATACAGACTTGAATATGTTAAGGATGCAAGAGCTCATTCTATCCTTATCAGTGAACACAATGATATCATTGACAAGCTTTCTAAGAAAGATGAAGAGAATACTAAGATTGTCATAAGACAGCATATCACTAATCAGGAAAAAGGCATTATCAGACTTCTTAACAAATAATACTAAAGTTACATGGAGGCTGGCGGTTTGTGCCAGCCTTTGTTATATTATAAATTCTAAGTTTATGCTGGAAATATGTGGATATACTTCCCTATATGAAGATATATAAGGGAGGCAGATATTTACATGAACATGAAAAGGAAACTTTGGATTTTGCTTGTTTTTATTATTGCAGTCAGTGGACTGGTTGGTTATTACAGAATGTCTTATGCCGGTAATATGGAGGCGGTGACAGAAGGAATATCAGAGAGTATAATCAGATTTCATGTGAGGGCTAACAGTGATTCCGAGGAGGATCAGGCGGTTAAGCTTAAGGTCAAGGAAGCTGTTGTTGATTACATAAGACCAGCTCTTTCAGAATCAGATTCTCTTTCGGAGTCAAGAGCTATCCTAGAAGCAGAAAGTGATAACATCAGAAATGTTGCAATTAAAACTTTAAGAGATAATGGATTCACGGAGGATGTCAGTGTTTATTTCGAGAATAGTTATTTTCCAGTGAAATCATACGGAGATGTCACATTTCCAGCAGGATACTATGAAGCTTTCAGAGTTGACATAGGCGATGCAGAGGGGAAGAACTGGTGGTGTGTGCTGTATCCGCCACTTTGTTTTGTGGATGCAGTGTATGGCGTAGTTCCAGAGGATTCTAAGGAAAAGCTTGCGGGAGTTCTTACAGATGAAGAATATAAGACTGTAACAGATAAGGGTTGCAAAGTAAGATTTAAGTATTTAACATTTATTAATGAATTGCTTGGATTATAGGCAGATAGTGGAGGAAGAATATTTGAATAATAAGGATAAAGTCTTTATTAAGATTAAAGGTCTGTATACCGGAACGATGGATGAGGAAATCCAGCGTGACGGGGAAGAAGCTGAGGAGATTGAGACTCAGGATGATGAAATTGAAGTTATTAATGTTGGAACATATTCTGTTGTCAATGGCAAGGAGTATGTGAGATATGAAGAGGTGTATGACGATTCGCAGGAACGTTCAAGCAGTATGATTAAGATTGATGGGGACAGCGTCGAAGTGACCAAGAAAGGCGTTGTATCCACCAGGATGAAATTTACTATGGGCAGTAAGAATATGACTTACTACCAGACACCTTATGGAAATATGAGTTTAGGTATTATAACTAAAAAGCTTGAAATTGAGAGAACTGAGGATACAATAAGCATATACCTTGTGTATGGAATGGAAGTAAACTGCGAACATCTTTCAGATTGCGATATGCAGATAACAATAACAACTAAGGAACTAAGAATTGAAGAATAATACATTTTTCGGTGAAAAGGAGTAGTTATGAAGAAACAGTTTGATGAGAGAAATCTTACAATGGTAATGGATTTTTATGAACTTACAATGGCTAACGGCTATTTTAAGGATGAGGACAAGGAAAGAAAAGTTGCATTTGATGTGTTCTACAGGAAGAATCCTGACAATGCCGGATATGCTATATTTGCAGGTCTTGAACAGATTATTGAGTATATTGAGAATTTGCATTTTGATGATGATGATATTGAATATTTAAGAGGACAGGGACTTTTCGGGGAGGAATTCCTTAAGTATCTTGCTGACTTTAAGTTCAGAGGAGATATATATTCATTCCCAGAAGGAACTATTATGTATCCTAATGAACCTGTAATTACTGTTGTTGCACCTCTGCTTGATGCACAGCTTGTTGAGACTGCTATTCTTCTTCAGGTTAACCACCAGTCTCTTATTGCGACTAAGACAAGAAGAATTGTGCGTTCAGCTAAAGGCCGTGCTGTATCAGATTTTGGTGCAAGACGTGCGCATAACATGGATGCGGCTGTATATGGTGCAAGAGCAGCTTATATCGGTGGAGCAGTTGGAACAGCTACTGTTCTTGCCGGTCAGATGTTTGATATTCCAATCAGTGGAACAATGGCTCACAGCTGGGTAATGTTTTATCGTGATGAATTTGAAGCATTTAAGCATTATGCAGAGAATTATCCTGATGCAACTGTGCTTCTTGTGGATACTTACGATGTCGTTAAATCAGGTATTCCGAATGCCATCAGATGTGCAAAGGAAGTTCTTGAGCCAATGGGCAAGCGACTTAAGGGCATCCGTCTCGACAGCGGTGACCTTGCATATCTTTCTAAGAAGGTAAGAAAAATGCTTGATGAAGCAGGTCTTACTGACTGTAAGATTGTTGTATCTAACAGTCTTGATGAATGGACTATTATGTCAATCTTAGAGCAGGGCGGCTGCATTGACAGCTTTGGCGTAGGCGAGAGACTCATAACAGCCAAGTCTGATCCTGTATTCGGTGCTGTATACAAGATAGCAGCAGTTGAGGAGGACGGTGTATTCCAGCCAAGAATTAAGATTTCTGAGAATGTTGAGAAGATAACTAATCCGGGACTTAAGAAGGTTTACAGAATATATGATGAGAATAAGAAGGCAATTGCCGATCTTATTGCAGGTGCTGATGAGGTTGTTGACCTTTCACAGCCATACCGTTATGTAGACCCTGTAAAGCCTTGGAAGAACAGATATTTTGAGAACTGTACAGCAGTAGAGTTACAGCAGCTTGTTGTAAAAGATGGCAAGCGTGTAATGGACAGAGTTTCTATTGATGAGATTAAGAAGTATGTTCAGGATCAGCTCACTAACAATATATGGGAAGAGGAGCAGAGATTCGAGAATCCTCACAACCACTATCTTGACATGAGCCCTGCATATTATGAGATGAAGATGTCGCTTCTGCACAAGTTGACAGACTAGGGGAGAAGTGGCAGACGGACGGGTGTAGGGGTGTATATGTTGCATCGTAAGACACGCTCCCGCTCGTGGAAAGGCGTAGCGGTACTAGGCGCACTTCCTCACTTCGTGAGGTGCGTTTGCCAAGTGCCGACGCCTTTCCAACGGTCTTACGCTACAGCATATGCACACCCTGCACCCTTACGTTGTCGTTTCCCCTGTCCGCCTTTGGCGGAGACGGGGCTGGTGCCAAAGGCGCCGGGCAGGTGTTTGCGGGGAGATGGTCGGAGTGTGTGGGTATATGTTGTTTTCAGACCGTTGGAAGTGCGTCGGCACTTAGTGAACGCACCTCACGAAGTGAGGCAGTGAACTTAGTGTCCGCTACGCACTTTCACGAGCGGGAGCGTGTCTGGAAATGACATATACCCACACACTCCGACCTAAGTCCAACACAAAACACTTGCAATTACAGATTGTTTTGATATAATTGACTAGTATATGAAAAGTTAACGAAGGAGTAGTAAATATGCCAGTTTGGACTATTGTTTTATTGATAATTATTGCTGTACTTATAGCAGCACTTGTTGCACTTACTATTGTAGGTAGAAAGCTTCAGAAGAAGCAGGAAGCTAATAATGCTCAGTTAGAGGCTGCGAAGCAGGTTATGTCAATGCTTGTCATTGATAAGAAGATGATGAAGATGAAAGAAGCCGGACTTCCTAAGATGGTTTTAGATCAGACACCTAAAGCGTTCAGAAATCGCAAGATGCCAATCGTAAAGGCAAAGATTGGACCAAGAGTTATGTCACTTATGTGTGATCCTAAGGTATTTGACCAGATTCCAATTAAGGCAGAAGTTAAGGCAGAAGTAAGTGGTATCTATATTGTAGGTATCAAGTCTGTAAGAGGTGGAAAGATTGTAGTTCCTGAGAAGAAAAAGAAGGGACTTTTCAAGAAGAATAAGTAAGAAGATCAGGCTGCATCAGCGTATATGCTGGTGTGGTCTTTTTTTATGTTCTGGGCGCAGTGCGGGGGTTAGTGGAAATTGGGAAATACATACGAAATTGACCATTTTGTATGATTTAGTGGGTTTATTGAACTTGGATATAGCAGGGTATTAGGGATGAAAGCCTACTAATATATCTGATGTGTGCGGTTTAGTAGGTTGTTTTGTGAAATTGAAGGCTGATTATGATAAAAATTAAGCCTGAGTGCCCGAAAAATACCTACTAAATTAAGATTGTTTAGCAAGTTAGTAGGTCATTGAAGCTGATGTAATGGAAAATAATGATTTATTGACCTACGAAACAGATAATATATAGGGAGTTAGTAGGCTTCTGCCAATAAGTAAGAAAAAAGACAGCATGAAAAGCAAAAAGGGGGATGCACCGCAACGGCAAAAATCGTTGTGGTGCATCCCCCTCTTCACGCAAATCTACACAAGCGCCTTGTTTTCCTCATACATCTTTTCAATAAGATCCTGCACATCTTTAGCAAGAGTCTTTTTCTGTTCACGGTCCATGCTGGCAACATCGATTGGCTTGCCAAATTCAAGTACAGTGTGAGTCTTTTTAAAGAATGGAAGATGATCTTCTAATACAGCAGCGGTGTTATTCTGAACCATAGGAATAATCTTGCAGCCAGATTTCTCAGCAAGCTTGAAGCTTCCTGCATGGAAAGGAAGAACGCCGTCAGTGCTTTTATTTCTTGTTCCCTCAGGAAATATAACAATTGAAGTTCCAGCTTTTAAATAATCAATACCAGTAAGGATAGTCTTTAAACCTTCCTTCATATTCTTTCTGTCAAGGAAAAGGCAGTAAAGATATCTCATCCATATATTAAGAAGGGGAACTTTTTCAATCTCTTTCTTGGCAACAAAACCAGTTCTAGGTTTCATGTATGTGTAAGAGATAATTGTGTCAAAGAAACCATGATGGTTACCTACAAAGAGTACAGTTTCGCCGTCTTTAGGAAGATTTTCAAGACCTTTTACAGTTGTTGTAACACCTGAGAGGAAAAGAACAATCTTGAAAACACCCTGTACAAAGCGGAGACTTCCACGGTCCTTAGCATCCTGATTGAACTTGCCAATAAGCCAGAATACAGGAAGCATTATAAGGCTGGCAAAGAATATTATTATTGCAAATATAACTATTAATATAAGTCTTATCATTGTATGTTCTCCATTTCATTTTATAGATTTTGATGTTAATCGAAGCAGCGTTGCAGAAATACCATATCATAGATGCAGCCGCATTACATGTATCTCAGCCCTTTACATAGGCTTTTGCACCGCTTGAATAGTGAATATCACCTTCATTGGTTACAAATATAGCTTCAATACCGTCAAGGCTTTCAATGAGTTTCATGCCATCTTCAAGCCCTAAGCAGAAGCAGGTTGTACTTAAGCAGTCTCCGGTGAGTGAGTCCTTTGATAAAATAGTTACGTCGGACAGGTCGTTATCATAGGAGTAGCCCGTAGCCGGGTTAAGTATGTGATGGTAAAATGTGCCATCATCAGCATAGAAATACCGCTCATAGTTGCCGGATGAAACAACAGAAGAATCATCTACTGAAAGAGCAACAAGCACTTCATTATTGGCTGCAAATGGTTTTCTTACGCCAATTCCGAAGTCGTCAGAGTTAGTTTTCTTACCGATACATAAAACATTGCCACCGAGATTGATTATAGCACGTTTTACGCCATTTTCTTCAAGGAAATCTTTGATTTTGTCAGCAATATAGCCCTTAGCAACAGCGCCGAGGTCTAATATTACATCATCAGGCTTGCTGATTGAATAAGTACCATCGCCGTTATCGGACACAGAGACTCTGGTGTAATCAACATGTGTAAGAGCTTTGTCAATCATTCCGCTGTCAGGAACTTTTGGCGATTCTGCAGTAAAATCCCACAGATTTGAAACACTTCCTATTGTTATGTCAAATGCACCATTGCTTAAAGCTGCATATTCAAGTCCGGCGCTGATTAATTCATACAGCTCCTTGGATATATCTGTCGTCTGGTTAGAATTAACCCTTGCTAATTCGCTGTCTTCCTTAGTCCTTGAAAAAATATTTTCGTAGTAGTCACACAGATTAAGAGCCTCCGTAAGCGTATTCTTAGAAACACTGGTGTAAGAGTCAATCTGTACAAATGTGTTTAACTTAAATCCATTCACAGACTCTGGGGTTGACAGTGTAACTGCAGGTTCCTGACATGCAGTGAGAAGGAAACCAAGAGCCAGAATGACAGTGAATACATACGAAAAGCATCTGATTTTATTAAATTTCTTCATAGAATAATTACCGGGATAAACCGGCATCCTCCAAAACATTTTAGCACATTGAGATTATAACAGTTTAATGCTGTATAAAAAAGTGAAATTAGTGTGAAATTACTTTTATTTTTTTCAGAAATGTGATATAAATATAAGGCTTGCTGTTAAGCAGGAATGTTTATGTATATAGAAACGAGGAAGTATATGAAAAAGAAGTTATTCAGTGTGTTACTTGTAGGTGCACTTGCAGCATCTTTAGTAGCATGTGGTAAAACAAACAAGAAAGAAACTAATGTTTCTACAGTTAACACAGAGATAAATGCAGACGAGTATGCAGGAACAATTACTTCTAATGCAGGAGTATATAAGACATTTGTTAATCTTTCAGACTGGAAGGGAATGACAGTAGACCTTAATGAGTCAGATTACGTTGTTCTTGATTCAGATATTGAAGATTACATCCAGAGCATGCTCGAATCAAAGGCTACAACTAATGTTATAAAAGAAGGTACAACTAAGTCTGGTGATGTAATTAAGCTTGATTACAGTGGTAAGATTGACGGAACAGCATTCTCAGGTGGAACAGCTACAGATGTAACTTACACAATCGGTTCAGGAAAGTTCATCGATGACCTTGATAAAGGTCTTGTAGGACTTACAGTTGGTCAGGAAACTGATATTACATGTGTATTCCCAGAGAGCTACTACAATTCAGACCTTGCTGGAAAGACAACAGTATTCACTGTAACTGTTAATGAAATTGATGAGTCAGTTGTTCCAGAACTTACAGATGAGTGGGTTGCTTCTAATGCAGCTTCATTAGGAATAGATGACGGTTCAGTTACTACAGTTGACCAGTTAAAGTCATATGTAAAGACTTATCTTGAATCACAGGCTTCATCAAGCAGATCAAGCGCTATATTTGAAGCAGCTTATACAAAGATGTCTGATGGACTTGATGTTTCAGATTATCCAAGCGAAGAGCTTACAGATTTATTAAATACTCTTAACAGCAATGTAGATGCAGAGTATCAGTCATACAGCTCATCATATTCTTCTAAGGAAGAATATCTTAAGGGTGTATATAACTTCGATTCACTTGATGCATTTAACGAATATGCAGATAATTACGCTAAGCAGTATCTTTTACAGAAGATGATTGTTACTATAATTGCTGCTGACAACGATATCACTGTTACTGCAGATGATATTAACTCAACAGGCGAAGAGCTTGCTTCATATTATGGTTATGATGATTATAATGATATCCTTGATACTTATGGCAAGACTATGAATGCAGAGATTGGATATCAGGTCCTTTACCAGAAGATAGTTGATTTCGTATGCGAGAATGTTACAGTTAATGATACAACAGATACAGCAGAGTAATTCGTGATTAACTTAATATTTAATGTTTGACAGGACTAAGGTTGCACAGCTATTAATGGGTGTGCAGCCTTATTTATTCTTATTGTTTCTGGTGTCAGAACCAGAATTTACATATATCTGCAGGCATGTGACCTGCATTTTTCTATTAATTCTATAAAATATGAGAAATGTGGTAAAACCACATAAGGGGAGAACAATGAATCAATTTGTACCAAAGCTTTTCGACGTGATGAAAAGTTATTCTAGAAAGCAGTTTGTTAATGATGTTATTGCAGGTATTATCGTTGCAATCATCGCGTTACCATTATCTATTGCACTTGCACTTGCATCAGGAGTAGGTCCTGAGCAGGGTATCTACACAGCTATATTTGCTGGTTTTGTTATTTCATTCCTTGGCGGAAGCAGGGTTCAGATTGCCGGACCAACAGCCGCATTTGCAACTATTGTTGCTGGAATTGTGGCACAGAATGGAATGGATGGTCTTATTGTCGCAACAATTATGGCTGGTATCATCCTTATTATCATGGGATTCCTTAAGTTCGGTAATCTTATCAGATTTATTCCTTATACAATTACAACTGGATTTACATTTGGTATAGCTGTTACTATTCTTGTAGGACAGATTAAGGATTTCTTAGGTCTTGATACTTCTGCTTACACAGGTCCTACAATAGAGACTCTTGATAAGTTAAAGGCAGTGTTTAAATGTATCAACACATTTAACTGGCAGGCACTTGTTGTAGGTGCTGTTTCACTTGCAATTCTTATTATATGGCCTAAGTTTAAGAAGTTAGAGAAGATTCCAGCATCTTTAATTGCAGTTATAGTTTCTGTAATTATGGTTAAACTTGGTATGCAGGCTAAGACTATTGGAGATCTGTATACAATTTCAAGCAAACTTCCGGGAATCAGTGTTCCACATGTTAATATAACTATGGTAAAGAAGCTTTTACCAGACGCATTTACAATTGCGGTACTTGCAGGTATTGAGTCACTTTTATCATGTGTTGTTTCTGATGGTATGATTGGAAGCAGACATAAGCCTAATATGGAACTTGTTGCGCAGGGTGCCGGTAACCTTGTGTCAGCATTATTCGGTGGAATTCCAGCAACAGGCGCTATTGCAAGAACAGCAGCTAATGTTAAGAATGGTGGCCGTACACCAATCGCGGGTATGGTTCATTCTGTAACACTTCTTCTTATTCTTGTTGTGCTTATGCCATATGCAGCATGGATTCCAATGCCAGCAATTGCAGCAATTCTTTTCATGGTAGCTTACAACATGAGTGGATGGAGAGAAATGATTTCTCTTTGCAAGACTTCACCTAAGAGTGATATTCTTGTACTTCTTACAACAGCAGTACTTACTATTGTATTTGACCTTGTTGTTGCAATCGAGGTTGGTGTTGTACTTACAGCACTTCTGTTCCTTAAGAGAATGGCTGATGTTACTGAAGTTAAGAGCTGGAAATATATTGGTGATAATATAGACGAGAATAACGATCCTGACAGTATTAATCTTAAGCAGGTTCCTAAGGACACACTTGTATATGAGATTAATGGACCAATGTTCTTTGCAGCTGCGGACAAATTCCTTGATATCCAGACAGTATCAGGTTCTAAGGCAGTTATCGTAAGAATGAGAGGCGTTCCTGCAATGGATGTTACTGCCCTCAGATCTTTAAGAAATATTCATGCGGTATGTAAAAGACATGGTGCTGTTATGATTCTTTCACATGTTAATGAACAGCCTATGTCAGTTATGGAGCATGCAGGTTTTGCTGATGAGATTGGAAGAGATAATTTCTGTGCCAATATTGATGCGGCTCTTGAGCATGCTAAAAATATTGTAGAAGGGTAATGTTTAATGAAGGAAGATACACTTTCCTATATAAGAGACAATAAAGAGATTACATTTGAACAGAAGATAAGACTTGTGATTATGCTCAGTCTGCCCACAATTCTGGCGCAGGTGTCATCAATTATCATGCAGTATATTGATGCGTCTATGGTCGGAAGACTGGGAGCAGGCTGTTCGGCTTCAATAGGTCTTGTGTCGACAACAACATGGCTTCTTGGAAGTCTTGCCTCTGCACCGTCACTGGGATTTTCAATTCAGGTGGCACAGCTTGTCGGTGCAAAGAAGTTTAACAGGGCAAGAAGAGTATTTTTACAGTCATTTGGAATTGTGCTTCTTATATCAATTATTATTGGTGCTGCCGGAGTTTTGATAAGCTGGGGACTTCCAGCATGGCTCGGAGGAGAAGAGTCGATACAGAAGGATGCGACAATGTATTTTCTTATAACATCATTGTCTATGCCAGCACTTGGTTTTAACCGTCTTGGTACAAGAATGTTACAGAGCTGCGGCAATACGAGAACACCTGGAATTCTTAATTCCATGAACTGTTTTCTTGATGTTATATTTAATTTCATATTCATATTCAGATGGCATGGCATTGGCTTCGGTCTTGGTGTTATGGGTGCGGCGCTTGGAACAACAGCGGCAGAGATTGTGACTACAATTATTATGTTCTATGTATTGATGTTCAGAACACCTATGCTTTCTAAGGGCTATGGAACAGATTCTGATGAGAAGGCAGGTCTTGCAACAATAAAGAAGTCATTTGTATTATCGCTTCCTGTTACATTCGAGAATGTGGTTATGTTCGGAGCTATGATTACAATTACAAGAATTGTTGCACCATTAGGAGTTGTGGCTGTGGCTGCCAATTCATTTGCAATAACGGCAGAAAGTCTGTGTTATATGCCTGCTTACGGAATTGAGGAAGCGGCGACAGCACTTGTAGGACAGAGTATCGGTGCGGGCAGAGGAAAGCTTGCATTGTCTTTCGGAAGAATTTCAGTTGCTTTCGGAATGGGAATCATGGCATTCACCGGACTACTGATGTTCATATTTGCTCCGTTTATGATTGGAATTCTTACACCGGACCCGGCAGTAAGAGAACTTGGCGTGACAATATTAAGAATCGAAGCATTTGCAGAACCTCTGTATGGTGCATCAATTGTAGTGACCGGAGTGCTTCGCGGAGCAGGTGATACACTTGTTTCAAGTCTTATGAATTTCTTCAGCCTGTGGGCTGTGCGCGTTGTCCTTTCATTCCTGCTTGTCGGAAGTTTCGGACTTGTTGGTGTGTGGATTGCGATGGCTGCAGAGCTTTGCTTCAGGGGCGCAATATTCCTTGTGCGCATGGAGCGGAAGAAGTGGCTGAAGAAGGTGTGAAAATATAATAAGTGTGTTAAATGTGAGGGTTTTAGAGCAACATTGAAGTAATATTAAAGCCGGAATTTTGCGAGGAATTCTTAAAAGCCTACTAATACAGCATCTATTAAGATTTTAGTGGGTTATTATTACAAGTAAATATAAGGTTTTAATTGTGAAGGCCTACTAAGTAAGATGTTAAGTCAGACTTAGTAGGTCTTTTTGATGTGATGATTATATTGATATTAGGTTCTTGGGGGAAATTCACCTACTAAATTGTATGAAATTATTGAACTAGTAGGTTTACTGACGGAAATAGAATTGCAGAGGGGAAGAATAAACCCACTAAATTGGAAACTAATTAATGGTTAGTGGGTTATGATTGAATATTTTACATGGTAGCCAATAGGGAACACATGTATAAAGATGACATATGAAGTATATAAGTAAGTTGAGTTAACAAAAAAGCCTGCTTTCAAACGAAAGCAGGCTTTAAAATTCATCAGATATTATACACTAAAATCTTATTAAGCAAGATACTTGGCAAGGTCATCTACCTTATCAAGCTTCTCCCAAGGGAGGTTAAGGTCTGTACGGCCAAAGTGACCATAAGCAGCTGTCTGCTTGTAGATAGGTCTTCTTAAATCAAGCATCTTGATGATTCCGTTAGGTCTTAAATCGAAGTTTTCACGGATGATTTCAACGATTTTATCTTCATGAAGCTTTCCTGTACCAAATGTATCAACCATGATAGATGTTGGTCTTGCAACACCGATTGCATATGAAAGCTGAATCTCACATCTGTCAGCAAGTCCGGCAGCAACAATGTTCTTAGCAACATATCTTGCAGCGTATGCAGCAGAACGGTCAACCTTAGTACAATCCTTACCAGAGAAAGCACCGCCGCCGTGTCTGGCAGCTCCACCGTAAGTATCAACGATAATCTTACGTCCTGTAAGACCTGAGTCTCCGTTAGGTCCACCGATTACGAAACGTCCTGTTGGGTTAATATATATCTTAGTGTCAGCGTCAATCATAGCTGGATCAACGATTGCATCAATAACATATTTCTTAATGTCCTCATGAATCTGTTCCTGAGATACTTCTGGAGCATGCTGTGATGAAACAACGATAGCGTCAAGTCTGATTGGCTTTCTGTTTTCATCATACTCTACTGTTACCTGTGTCTTTCCATCTGGTCTTAAGTAAGAAAGAGTTCCGTCCTTACGAACCTTTGTAAGCTGCTTAGAAAGCTTCTGTGCAAGTGCAGCAGAGTAAGGCATGAATTCAGGAGTTTCGTTAGTTGCGTAACCAAACATCATACCCTGGTCACCAGCACCACCCTCTGAATCATCAATTTCGCCATCTTTAGCTTCAAGAGCCTTATCAACACCCATAGCAATATCAGCTGACTGCTTGTCTAATGCAACCATAACTGCACAAGTGTTACCATCAAATCCCTTATCAGAGCTGTCATAACCAATCTCTGTAACTGTCTTTCTTACTATAGAAGGAATATCAATGTTAGCCTTAGTTGTAATCTCACCCATTACCATAACGAAACCTGTGTTAGTAAGAGTTTCGCAGGCAACTCTTGAATATGGGTCCTGCTCATAGAGAGCATCAAGTACTGCATCTGAAATCTGGTCACAGATTTTGTCTGGATGTCCTTCTGTTACTGATTCTGAAGTAAATAATCTTTTTTCCATGTTATCTCCTTTTAATTTTATCGTGAATATGTCTATCCCATGTTTTCTAATCGATGTCCGAGTTAGATTCTCATCGCTACTTGCGCTCGCAGCTCAGATGCCAGAATCGCATCGCTACTCGCGCAAAAAAAGGTCCCCGACAAGGGGACCCGATAGACTGTATCGAAATCCTCTTATTGTTCGACTAATATCGCTCAGGTTGGCACCTTCCTCAAAAGGGGTTGCCGGGCTTCATAGATCCTATGTATCTCCACCGCTCTTAATAAGGGATATAAAATATTCAATTAATATTACCGCATAAGATAGTACACAATATATTGACATTCGTCAAGAGTAAATTTGAATTTTTATATAAATTTTATAGTAGAGGTTCATTTTAATACTGTTTTATCTGGCACATGCATGCAGGTATTTTTCTTTGGTTGCCATTCCGCCGCGTATATGACGCTCCTGTTTATTGACATCAAGTATTTTGCGGGCTTCTTTGGCAAGCTCAGGATTGATTTCCATAAGTCTGGTGGTAACATCTTTATGTGCAGTACTTTTGCTTACGTTAAATGCTTTAGCAGTCTGTCTTACAGTAGCCTTATGTTCAATTATGTAATATGCCAGTTGTATGGCACGTTCTTCTATATAGTCTCGCATGTGGGGACTCCGCAGGATTCTTTTATACAATCTATGCCAGAGCAGGACATTTTATGTTAGAATGAAACAAGACAGACAACAAGGAGATTGATAATGGTCGCAGAGTATAGTGTGTTGCAGCAGGGAGTGGAAGTTAATTATGCTGCGTTATGTGAAGAGAAAAAAGATGGTTTACATATATTGAGGCTCATGGGTCAGACATCTGTGGTGTATGTTCCGCAGATGATAGATGGACAAGAGGTTAAAGTTATAGGAGAGTATTGTTTCTCTGCCAGAAATAATTGTAAGAATCGGACATCAGATAATGACTGGGAGAAGATGGAGAATCTTGCCAGAGACAGAGGAATGAATGAGCTTAGCGGAGATTATATAGAACAGGTTATACTGCCGGACAGTGTGCAGGAATTATGCAGTTACGCATTTTATAATTGCAGAAAGCTTAAATGTATAGAATTTGGGAGCAGTTTAAATGTGGTTAATAATGATGCATTTATGAATTGCATGGGACTGTCTGTGCTTGTGGTAAGAAGCAGGGCGGAAGAGCCGACCGGGGCACAGTATTTTCTGAAACAGCTTAATAAGGGAATTGAACTTAAATATGTTGATGATGGAAATACATGTGGAAGTTTCTATTATTCAGAGTATACTGAAAGCTATGAAGAAATCGGACCTGCACATATATTCCACATGGATTTGCAGGGGGAAGGCTACAGGGCAAGGCAGCTTTTTGATAATGGAGTTGTAGATGCTGCCGGATACGATACAATATTTGAAGCAGCGAAGGCTCTGGAAAGCACATATACTTTATCGAAGATGGCGGTTGGAAGACTGCAGTATCCAGTTAAACTGGCAGATAGTGCCAGAGATATGTATATGGAATTCATTAAGGATAATACTGCAAATGTGCTGGAATGGGTAGTTGATGAACGAAGAATTGATATTATTGAGTTCATGGCTGATAATAATATACTTGATGAGAGTGGGCTTGACGCGGCACTTAAACTTGCAGGGAAATGTGACTGGACAACGGGAAGCGCTGAGATTATTGAAATTGGAAGCATATTCGCACCAAAGCTTAAAAAGAGCAGATATGAATTCTAGAATTGAAGAAATCGGACATTGTATATGGAACGTTAAATGACAGGGGAATTTAATACTAAAAAAAATCGGACATGAAAGGAGATGGTGGCATGGCGCATATTCAGACAGAAAGCGAATGGGAACTTGAGATGTGTGGCAAGATAGTAGATTATCTTGCTGGGAAAATATATGTAGATATGAGATTTATGGAGCCTGTGCTTAATGTGCTTGTGCCAAGGGCTAACATGGGATTGTCCACATTTGCAACAGACGGAGTATACCTGTATATGAATACAAGACATACGATGGATGTGTTCAGAAAGAATGAGAATTTTCTGGTCAGGGTGTATCTTCATTCAGTGCTTCATTGTGTGTACAGCCACATATGGCTGTGCGATGGAAGAGATGCTAATCTGTGGAATCTTGCATGTGATATTGCTGTTGAGAGAATAATTGACAGGCTTGATAAGCCATGCGTTAAAAGAATTCTGACGTGGAGAAGGCAGGATATATATAAGAAGCTGGATGATGATAAATGTGTTTCGGCAGCACAGATATATGAATATCTGCTTGATATTAATAAGGAAGAACTTAATAAGCTGTGGCAGGAATTCTATACAGACGACCATACAATATGGCAGTACGAGAATGACAGAAAGAATATGGTACAGCAGCCACATAAGGTGCAGCAGCAGTGGGAGCAGCGTGCCCGCCAGATGACTATGGAGAAGCAGAAAAGTGACGGTGAGAGTGGGCAGGACAACAATTCTTTAAATGAGCTTATGCGTGTACAGAAACGCAGGCGCAGCTACAGGGATTTCCTTAAGAAATTTGCTGAGTATCATGAGGAGTTAAAGATTAATGATGATGAATTTGACCTTGGATATTATGCTTATGGCTTGTCTGTTTATAAAAATATGCCGCTTATTGAGCCTCTTGAGACAAGAGAGATTGATAAGATAAGGGAATTTGTTGTTGTAGTCGATACAAGCTATTCAACGAGCGGGGAGCTTGTGAGAAGGTTTTTACAGGAAACATTTGACATACTTATGGACGACAGGGCATTTTTCAAGGTGAGCAGTATCCACATTATACAGTGCGATGATGTAATCCAGAGTGATGATGTGATTAAAGACAGGGAACAGCTTGAAGGATTTTTCAATACATTTGAGATAAAGGGAGGCGGTAATACTGATTTCAGACCTCCGTTCAAATATATAGACAGACTGATTGAAGAAGGAAAGATTAAGAATCCCGGTGGAATGTTGTATTTCACAGATGGCGAAGGAACTTATCCGAAGAAAAAGCCTGGTTACAGAACCGCATTTGTATTCATGAAAGATTACGATGAGACGAAAGTGCCTGCTTGGGCGATGAGAATAAGGCTTGATAAGTCAGACAGATAGAAAGGACATGGCTATGAATATTAAAGAGGCAAAACAGGAGATTATTAATACGGTAAAAGCGTATCTTTGTAAAAATGCAGAGGGAGAATACAGGATTCCGGCGATACGGCAGCGTCCGGTGCTTCTTATGGGACCTCCGGGAATCGGAAAGACTCAGATTATGGAGCAGATTGCAGGAGAATGTGGGATTGGTCTGGTTTCATATACTATTACCCATCACACAAGACAGAGTGCTGTCGGACTCCCGATGATTAAGACAGAGGAGTTTGAAGGAAATGAATATTCTGTAACAGAGTATACGATGAGCGAGATAATTGCCGGAGTGTACAAGGCTGTTAAGGAGCAGGGACACAGGGAAGGAATTCTTTTTATTGATGAGATTAACTGTGTTTCTGAGACGCTCATTCCAACTATGCTGCAGTTTTTACAGTGTAAAACATTTGGCAATCAGAAAGTGCCGGAGGGCTGGATAATTGTCGCAGCCGGCAATCCGCCTGAATTCAACCGTTCAGTCCGTGAATTTGACATGGTTACATATGACCGTCTGAGGGTAATTAATATCGACGCTGACCTTGAGGTGTGGCGAGAATATGCAAGGGAGCGCGAGATTCACAATGCAATTCTTTCATATCTTGATATAAGACCACAGAATTTCTACAGAGTAGAGGCGGATGTTGACGGGCTTAAGTTCGTTACGGCGCGAGGCTGGGAGGATCTTAGCAGTCTTATGTATGTGTATGAGGAGCTTGGAATCAGCATTAATGCCGGAGTTGTTGGCGAGTTTCTTCATAATGAAGATATCGCGGAGGATTTTGCAGCATATTATGACCTCTACAATAAGTACAGGGATGATTATGGAATTAATAATATTCTTGATGGAAATGCAGCGCCGGATATATACAGACGAATGGTAGAAGCTGATTATGACGAGAGACTTACTGTGGTAAATCTGCTGCTTGACACGCTTAATAAGCATTTTAAATATGAAGCTTCTTTAAAGGCTGATACTGACAACTGGTATAAGTCTATCAAGGAAAAGATTAAGGCAGGAGAGGATGCATCCGCTATTGATAAGGAGAAAGCAGAATTTGCTGCACAGGCTGAAAGGTTGGAAAGTGTTGAAGAACAGACACTTGCAAAGTTAGAAAATGCATTTGACTTCCTGGAAGGTTCTAAACAGGAGATTTCAAGGGAAGATATTGGAAAACTTGATCAGGAAATGCTTATATTTGTCACAGGACTCACAACAGGAAAGGAGTCATCATCATTCCTTCTTGTAAATCCATGTGACAGATACAAGTCTTATAGTGCCATGTACTTAAAGGGCGGCAGAAGAAACCAGCTCCTTAAAGAAATGGAATAGAATTAGGATTGAATAAATCGGACATTATATTTTGAGCTTCTCTGCAAACATAAGAAGTACGCTGACTGAAAGCAGTGCGCTTGAAATCCAGATTGTGTGGATTCCGAACAGCATGGAAAGGTTTCCGCCAATACCTGCGCCGATTGCAAAGAATAATATTATGCCGAAGTAATAACCGGCTTTCTTAAGAGATGCTTTATTGCCGGTACGGACATATACTGAAAGTGCATCTGTACCGCTTCTTAAGTTGCCGATGCACATGGTGCTTGCATAAGAATAGCCGTTGACTTTTCTGAATGCCTGTACCTGCATCGCACATGAGAACGATACAATTATTGTTGCAAACATGTCCATTGAATGGGGCATGAATCCAACTGCAATTAAGATTACAATTTCAATAAGTAATATAGCCTGCCGCCAGTGAAGTCTGGTGGCATTCTTGTATTTGCCCTGAATTCGTTCTGTAACGAATACGCCAAGACCGAATGCTAAGAATGGCAGGAGATATCTTAATCCCTGATACCATTCGCCCATCATAAAATGTGTACTCATAAGAACCACATTACCAGTCTGTGCGTTGGAGAATACTTCATTTCTAGTAAAATATGTATATGCGTCCTGAAGTCCACCGGACATGGCAAGGAATACACTGTTTATGAAGGCTTCGGACATCTGTATATCCGGCAGCTTCTTAGCGAGGGCGTTGTGAAGCTTTGATGCCATAAATAACCTCCTTGTGTTTTATAACTTTGGTTGTTATAGCACAAGGAGGAATTGTTGTAAAGGGTATATAAATATTAGATATGTTGTGAATTACCATACGCCGTAGGATTATCTGGCAGCAGGCATGTCCTCATGGCGGCTTCACCTAGTGGAAGTAGATGCAGCTATATACAGAGTTTATTATGCTGCGCGAAAGCAAACGCGCTTCGCTTGAACGAGCTTTCTTGCAGCAATCTTTAGTATATAGCTGCATAACTCCCACACGGTTTGCCTTAAATCGGACATGCCTGCTGCCAGATAATCCTACGGCTGGCTGGTAACATAACATATTAATTATTTTCCAAGTGCTGTCTTCTGTGGCACTTCTGTTTCTTTTTCGTAGCATGCAAATGCACTGTCGACAAGCTCTTTATCTGGCTTCGGTGTGAACAGGCTGACTACAGGAACGATAATCATTCCGGCAAACATTGCAAATGCACCACAGTTGATAGGTGACTGGAGCCATGTTGGGAAGCTTGCTCTGAAGAAGATGTTGGCAATCATAAGTAATGAACTGAATAAAAAGCAGGCCCAGCATGATGCTTTGGAAACCTTCTTAGAGTAAAGCGAGAACATGAATGGTGCAAGGAATGAACCGGCGAGTGCGCCCCATGATATTCCCATAAGCTGTGCGATAAATGTTACTGAACTCTTGTACTGAATAAGTGCAAGAATTGCAGATATCGCAATGAATACAACAACAAGAACTCTTATGTATAATACCTGCTTCTTCTCACTCATATTCTTGATGAAGTTATCTTTCAGGAAGTCGATAGTAAGTGTTGAGCTTGAAGCTATTACAAGTGATGAAAGTGTAGACATTGAAGCTGACAACACGAGAATTACAACCAATGCAATAAGCGCAGGACTTAAGTTGGAAAGCATTGTTGGAATTATTGAGTCGAATCCGTTAGCCTTCACATCTATCTGGTCAGAGAATAATCTTCCGAAACCTCCAAGAAAATAACATCCCCCTGAAACTACAAGTGCAAATATTGTTGAGATTACAGTACCCTTCTGGATAGAAGCTTCATTATCAATTGCATAGAATTTCTGAACCATCTGAGGAAGTCCCCATGTTCCAAGTGATGTAAGGATTACAACACATAAGAGGTTGAATGGGTCAGGTCCGAAAAATGAAGCAAATATACCAGGAGTATCGCTTACTGCCGGGTCAGACACATTTGCAAGGCCCTGTAATGCTGACATGAAACCGCCTTTAGAGTGGATTACGGCAGCGATAACTGCAACGATACCGAACAACATGATAATTCCCTGAATGAAATCATTGATTGCTGTAGCCATGTAACCACCGGCAATTACATAGATTGCGGTAAGTGTTGCCATAATTATGATACAGACGCTGTAATCAATGTTGAAAGCCATACCGAAAAGTCTTGAAAGTCCATTGTAGAGCGAAGCTGTGTATGGAATCAGGAAAATGAATATGATAACGGAAGCACCGATTTTTAATGGATTGCTACCGAATCTCTTTCCGAAAAACTGTGGCATGGTTGCTGAATCAAGATGCTGGCTCATAATTCGTGTTCTTCTTCCGAGTACAACCCATGCAAGAAGCGAACCTATAATTGCGTTGCCGATACCAGCCCATGTTGCAGCAATTCCGTACTTCCAGCCAAACTGACCGGCATATCCGACGAATACTACAGCCGAGAAATAAGATGTTCCGTATGCAAATGCGGTGAGCCATGGACCAACGCTTCTTCCACCGAGAACGAAACCATTAACATCAGTTGCATGCTTGCGGCAGTATAAGCCAATGCCTATCAGCACCGCAAAGTAGATAATAAGAATAACTAGTTTTAACATAAAAACCCCCATATTAATTGTATTATGTCTGCTTCATGGATTTAAAGTGTAACGCTTTAAATTGATAAAGTAAGCATAAATGAATTGTAACATATGGGGGAGGGATTGGCAAGGAGAAAGTGAGTTGAGCTTATGGTTTAAGATTACATTTTACGCTCTGTTCTTCATCTTTCTGTATGCAATATTCATTATTATTGCAAGCACAACACCAAGTGCGACATAAGATACGAAATCTGTATTGGCATATGTCAGGTTAAGGCTGGCAGTTCTTCCGAGAAGTCTGTTGCTGAGTAACATAGCAGCTTTGCTCAGAATTACATTAAATGCCACATATTCAAGTCCTGCATATATGACGAATAATACAGGAAGATAAATTCTGCTTACTGACAATGGTAAAGAGAATATTATTAACGATATAAGTGATAATGCAAGCAATACAATCATCACGACATAAAATGTGCCGGATGAAATCGTCTGGTATATTCCTGCAAGACCGGCAGCACGATACTGTATGTCTGCGTATATACCTGAAGCATAATTATTAATAGCTTTTTTAGCAGATTCAGTGTCTGCAAAAAGTGACAATGTAATATTACTATCCGTGTTATCTGTGTAATCTTTAATACTGTTATATGTGACAGATGATAAAGCTGTAAGCTCATTGTCTATATCAATATCAATTTCATCAAATGCTTTGCCGTCACGCAGACCTTTTGTCAGCGCATCTGTATATTTTCTGGCAATACTGTCTATGGCAGATGAATTCTGGATAGTATTCTGGATATCAGAAAGCAGCTTGTTATATTGATAAACATCCATGCCAGCCTGCTCGCTTGAAGGGAGGCTGTCAATAACTGTATCCATATATCTGCCAGAAATAGCAGAAGAAAGACCGGCATCTTTTATTATGTCTGCTGCATAAAAAGGTACATTTTTATTAATATTTAAACCAAACATTGATATTAAGAATATTATGGTTGCAACAATTAAAAGCGGCTTGTTGCTCTTCTTATAAAGCTTTGCATCATAGCGTAGTCTGTAAGCTTCATCAGGTGAATCATTGGTGAAATCTATATTGTTTACAGACAGGAAATCTTTCATACTTTGTAATTTTTCCCCATCAGCCTTTACACATCTTATCAACATACTGTCTTTTCTTTCGAAGAAATAAAGACTTCCGACAGAAACACATTTTTTAATGTTGGATGGCGATAGAAAAAGTCTGCCATCGACATATATTCCATCATTGGTAATTGTGGTTTTCCTGTTCTTCTTTGTCTGTGAATTAAAGAAAGCCTTGGCTTTTCTTTCTTTGAAACTACTGGTACGGTTGGCATACAATGTGTTTATATAGGACTGACAGTCCTCAAGCGTCCAGTCAGATGTATTATTATATTCAGTACTCATGTAAGAAACCTCCTTTAATAATTCATAGGGGTAATTATAGTGTTTGCAAATGTATTTTACAATATTAAATCTGTTGGGGAATACCTACTATTATGCCTGCTTTATATGATTGAGTAGGTTAGCTTGAGAGAATTATAACCTGATACGGAGGGAGCAAACCTACTAAACAGTTGTGAATAGCTTTTTTAGTAGGTCTTTTTCTTGAATTATTCTGGAACAGTGGTCGTTAGAGATAAAATATGCCGTGAAAATGCCTACTAAATTGTGATTATGTATATGGTTAGTGGGTTTTGGGAGACCATTTAATAAAATGAGATGTTTAATTGACCTACTAAAGTAATGGAAGATAATGACTTAGTAGGTTTATTAGGAATTTATGTTATGCGGGATATGTTTTTTGCAGAGGATATAAAAAAAAACAGCCACCAGAAACTAAACATTCCAGTGACTGTTTTGAGAGAATGAGGAGGGGAAATGTGAATTATCTTTATCTTCTGCCGCCAAAGCCGCCGTTCTGGTTATTCATGTCAGGGGCATTACCGCCATTCTGGTTACCACCATTCTGACCACCCATGCCGCCCATGTTGCCGCCGCCGAAGCCGCCAGTGCTTGAAGCTCCCATTGTTCCTGATTCCTGAGTCCAGTTTGCAATAGATTCAGAACCTCTGTAGAGTGTGTAGCTTGTGCCGGTTGTAAGAGTGTCAGAGCATATCCAGCCGTTGCTGAATGTACCGTCAACAGTGAAGCTTATTACTTCGTTGCCAGAAGCGTCTTTAAGAGAGTAGCTTCCAGAACTGAAGGATACTGAACTTAATACATAAGCATTAACAGAGTTTACAGGTGTTTCGCAGACACCACCGAGAGCAACGATTGTTCCGCCAGTTACGGTTACAGTGCCGTCAACATCTACAGATCCGGAAACAGTTCCTGAAGAGCTGCCACCCTTAACTAATACAAATCCACCAGTCTGTACATAGTTTCCGTTAGAGTCAATACCATCAGTATCACCGGATGCCGTTGTAACATCTATATATCCGCCTGTTACATTGATGATAGGAGTTGTCTTGCCATCACCTGTGCAGGCATTGATACCGTCATCAGTAGCATAAACATATACTTTACCGCCATTTAAGTTGATAGTCATAGCTTCAAGTCCTTCATATGAAGTTACTACATTAATGTAACCGTCATTGACATCGAGCTGCTTGTCAGCGTGCATGCCGTCATCACCAGAAGAAATTGTGATTGTACCACCGTTGATAACAATAGTTCCTTTACCGTCCTCCCCAGTTTCAAGCACACCTGAATCAGAGTTTGCATGGATGCCGTCATCTGTTGAGCTTATATTGATAGTAAAGCCTGAAATAGTTATTTCGCTGTCAGCCTTAATACCCTTGGTTGAGTAAGACTGTTTAGAAGAATTGCCGGACTGGTTATTGCCTCCAAAGCCGCCACCGGAGCTGCCGTTCATGTCAGGGGCGTTACCACCATTCTGACCGCCCATGTCACCCATGTTGCCGCCGCCGAAACCGCCTGGCGCATTGGTAACAGTGTCAGAGGTTGTAACATAAGAAACAGTGTTGGCAGAAGCAGTTTTATTAGTAGAGCTGTTTGAACCGGAAGATGTACCTGAAGAACTGCCAGATGTCGTAACTTCTTCACTGTATTCAGAATAAGTATCTGTATAAATGTTTAAGTTACCATCCCCTGATATATCCACACCGTAAGCTGCATCTATACCGTCACATGCTGCATAAACATCAATGTTGCCTCCAGTGATTGTAACGATTCCCTTCTGGTTTCCTTTGTTAGAAAGGCTGCTGTTAGAAGTCTTGATGCCATCGCCTTTAGTAGAGATTGCAATTATGTCTCCTGATTCAATATCAACGGTGTCGTTGCCTTTGATAGCGTTGTTTACAGCAGTAACTTTAACAATTACATTTTTAATAGAAAGGTCGTCCTTGCTCTGGATACCATTATTGTAATTGCCTGTTACAACTAAAGCTCCTTTGCCGACAAGCTTTAAGTCGCATGTTGCATAGATAGCAGCATTACCGGCATCATCAGAAGAATCATCAGTTGCTTCTGCACGATTGTCAATTACTTCGTTAAATGAGTTCTCTTCTGATTTAATCTTGACTTCAGAAGCATTCTTTACATATATAGGAGAACCGCTTGAGCATGTGATAGATGTTCCGTTTAATATAATAGTAACTTCGTCCTCATCACCTGCGTCAACGATAAGCTGTCCTTCTGATAAAAGACCTGTTACCGTGTATTCACCAGCTTTAGTGATTGTGTATACAGAACCTGACTGTGTAATTCCGTCTGATGTATCAGATGTTATAGTGAAATCACCAGTAATGGCAACTCTGTAATTCTCAGCATCATCTGCATGTGTTACATCGGTGTCGTCTTTAGTAATGCTTGAAGTGATGGTAGTCTGGCTGCCTGATGCAGTAGTTGTAGTAGTAGTTGAATTCTTGGCACAGCCTGCAGTCATAAGACACATTGTAAGAATAACTGCAGCTACGCAATTCCTTTTAATTTTATTTAATTTAATCATAGTCATCTCTCCATTTCTTTAGTGTTTGTTGTTATTTGATTGTCTATAGTTTATTGGAGAAATTTGACTAAAATATGGTATGAGTGCGAACATTTTGTGTCCTGATTAATCATGTGGAATGTCATTAAAACGACCGTCAAGTTCCTCGGTCTTTACCACATTTATAAATGCGTGATTGTCAATTGAGCGAATCAATGTGATAAGCTCACGTTTCGCTTCGGAGTTGATTACTGAATATATGAGCGTGCGCTCTTTTTCCTCGTAACAGCCGATTCCCTTGAAAAGTGTGGCATCGTGGTTGGTTGTATTCTTGATGGCGCGGTAGATTTCTTCGGATTTGTCGGAGATAATGAAAAGCGTCATCTTCTGGTAGCGTTTGTACATGAACTGGATGACCTGTGTGCTGCAGAACTGGTAAATTATAGAGTAGAGCGCGATTGACCAGCCAAACAGTCCGCCTGCGATAAGCAGAATTACGACATTGCCAAGAAGAATATAGTTCCAGGCATCGATTCCTTTAACATGAGAGAAATAAATGCTTATGAAATCAGTACCACCTGTGGTAGTGCCGACATTGAGGCAGAGACTGATTGCGAATCCGTTGATAATTCCGCCGAATACGCTTATAAGCAGGATATCTTCTGTAAAAATGTATGGCGGAAGAATATCAACAAGCACACTGGAAAGAATAATTACCACAATTGAGTAGATAGTGAATTTCTTGCCGATGTAGCGGTAGGCAATGTAGGCAGGGAATATGTTTAGTGCCACATTGAATATTGTAAATGGGATACTGATACCGAAGAAGCGCAGTCCGATTGCCTGAAACAGCAGGGAAACTCCCGAAAATCCGCCTGGCAGCAGGTCTGCGACCTTGGCAAAGCATCTTAAATTCCATGCGTACAGCACGGAAGCAATGATAACTATAATGAATCTGAAAATCTGATAAAACTTAGGATATTTAACTTCTAAAGATTTAAACATATATAAGCCTCCCTATTATGTGTTGGATATCATGTTAAATATAATAAGTAATTAATAATTATTTGTGTGAGTTGTCGTAGGCAGCCTGAATATCAGCAGGGAGTTTGTCTGGAAGCATGGCACGGATTCCGTCCTCGTTGCCGTCCTTGATTGCCTGCTCGTAGTAGAAACATTTGAAAGTAAGCATATCAAGCGTTTCCTGCATCTTCTCCATCTCTTTCTCGACAGCAGCCTTCTGTCTTTCAAATAGCTGTTTTCTGAGTTCATAAGTCTTGCTGCCTTCCTGACACCATTCCATAAACTGCTTGATGTCGCGGATTTCAAGACCAGATTTCTTTAGACACTCAATCAGCTTAAGTGAAGCTATTTCTTTGTCTGAAAACTGTCTGATTCCTGAAGCACGCTGAATTGCCGGGAATAATCCTTCTTTATCGTAATATCTTAATGTTGAAACTGGAAGATTAAACATTTCTGAAACCTGTCCTATTGTGTACATAATGCACCTGCTTTCTGTAAGCCACGCTTACCTGATATTAGTTTTTTACAAATGTGATAATAAAATTCACAAAATGTTCACTATTGGAGTATTGACCTAAAGTTAGGTTTAACTTTTATGCTTAAATAGTAGCACAGAAAACGCATTAATTCAATTTAAACTTGATTTAAAGTTAGTCAGGTATTATTCAGCTTAAATATGAATATTGTGAAATGATATTGGACAGAAGGCAGGTATTTTATGGAGGATAAATGTATGAAATGGAGACAGGAAAAAGACATGCCGGTATTTATGTATATTTTTCTTAATAAAATAGAGGATACCGAAGATGTTATATGGTCAGAGAAAGAAAAAAATGAGGCGTATAAGGAGTTTAAGAAGCTGTTAGAACTGGCAGGGGATGATGCATCCGATGTAATTAAAAAATGTCTCAAAATAATTAAAGAAACAAGACATGTTGTGGAGTATGAACTTTGGAACAAGATAGTGTACTTCATGACTGATTATATTAATGGCGAGACTGTGTGGGGATAAATTGCTTGCGGGCAGAGTAGTTTCTTCTTATAATTAATGCAGCACATAAGTTATAAGAGGAAATGTATGGGAAATGATTATGATAAGGATAAGAAATTATTCAAAATAGGCGAGGTTGCAAGGATTTTCAATGTCAGCATGGGGACGCTCAGGCATTATGAGAAGGCAGGACTTCTAAAGCCGGAATACGTCGATGAGGCAAGCGGATACAGGTATTACAGTGACAGGCAGTTTGAGGTGCTTAATACGATAAGGTACTTGAGAGTGCTTGACATGTCACTTGAAGAGATTGCTGATTTCTTAAAGGACAGGGATATTGATGTCATTGAGGAAAAGTTGGAAAATCAGAAGGCGCTTATAGCACAGAAACAGCATGAACTTGAACTTGTGTCAAGAAAGATTGACCACAGGCTTGAGCAGATAAGAGATGCTGTACAGTCGGAGCTGGATGTCATCAGGGAATGTACAATACCGGCAAGCCGTATTGTGTGGATGCGCGATTCGTTAAAATTAAGCACATATCTTGATCTCGAGGAGCAGATAAGAATACTTCAGAAGAACCAGTCACAGCCGTTGGTATTCATGGGAAAGGTCGGAGTCGGAATATCACAGGAGACACTTCTTGCAGGGCAGTATGGAAATTACGAACTTGTGTATATTATTCTTGATGAAGAAGACGAATACGAGGGCGAAACAGAGTACATAGAAGAACTTCCATGTGTAAGTGTGCGTTTTAATGGAAGTCACAAAGAAGCCCCTGCATATTACAAGGCACTTGCCAGATATATTAAAGAAAATGGAATGGAAATCGCAGGGTTTTCAAGGGAAGTCACGCTTATAGATAACGGAATAACCAATGATGAGAGCAAATTCGTAACGCAGATATCCATACCAGTAAAGAAGAAAAAATAATAGAATAATGGTTGACCTTACAATTATTGTAAGGTTTAATATATTGGCAGCTGCTTTGAGGGTGGCTGCTAATTTTTTGATTTATGCGTATGTGGAGAGGTGTCTGGCTGTATGCATATAATGGCATTAACTCCCACACGGCTTAGAAAAATTCGAGTCCGCACAGGTACACATACAGCCAGACACCAATTCACACAGTGCAAATAGACAAAACAGCAAATTTTAATTATATAAAATAGGAGAGAAACAAATGGAAAAGAACCTTACAACAGGAAGTGTATTTAAGACGATTGTATATTTTGCCTTGCCGTATCTGCTGTCGTATTTCTTACAGACCTTATACGGAATGGCCGATTTATTCATAACGGGTCAGTTCTGCGGCGTTGACTCTATAACGGCGGTGTCTAACGGAAGTCAGGTAATGCATATGCTGACGGTAATTATTGTTGGACTTGCAATGGGAACAACAGTAGTTATCGGTCGCGCAATTGGTGCTGATAATAAGGAAAATGCAGGTGTTGCAATCGGCAATACAATAACTCTTTTCATGGGATTATCAGTTGTACTTACAGTTGTTCTTCTGGCGCTTGTAAAACCGATTGTCAGTATAATTGCGATTCCGGAGGAGGCTGTCAGCGGAACAGTTGCTTACCTTATAATATGCTTTATAGGAATACCATTTATAACTGCTTACAATATTATAAGTTCAATATTCAGGGGAATGGGTGATTCTAAGAGTCCGATGTATTTCATCGCGGTTGCCTGTGTCGCCAATATTGCGCTTGATTATCTGTTTATCGGTGTATGTCGTTTAGGACCGATAGGAGCAGCACTTGGTACAACACTTTCACAGACACTTAGTGTAATAGTTTCGTTAATAGCCATCAAAGTGAAAAAGACTGGGATACATTTGTCTGCAAATGCTTTAAAACCAAAGCGTGGAGTAATGGGCGAGATATTAAAGGTTGGAATTCCTGTTGCAATACAGGATGGATGTATTCAGGTTGCATTTATTATAATAACTATGATTGCCAACCACAGGGGACTTGATACATCGGCGGCAGTCGGTATCGTTGAGAAGATGATAAGTGCAATATTCATAATTCCATCGTCTATGCTTGCGACAGTTTCAGCGCTTTCAGCACAGAATATAGGCGCAGGCAAGCATGACCGCGCGGCTCTGACATTGAAATACGCAACATTTATAACATGCACATATGGAATTGTAGTGGCAATAGTTATGCAGTTTATCGCAGGCGGGCTTATTGGTCTGTTTACATCTGATGCAAATGTTGTTTTACTCGGAACGCAGTATATGAGAAGCTACATAATTGATACAATGTTTGCAGGTGTGCATTTCTGCTTCAGCGGATATTTTGCAGCTTATGGAAAGTCTTATATCGGATTCCTGCATAATATAATTTCGATTACATTTGTGAGAGTTCCAGGGTCTTATCTTGCTTCAAAGCTGTTCCCGGCTACGCTGTTTCCAATGGGACTTGCCGCACCGGCAGGCTCTGTGTTATCAGTTGTGATATGCGTTGTGGCATTCGTGTATCTTAAAAGGAGAGGGAAGCTGGGATAAGTGAAAAGTTGCCTAATAATTTTGTAATATTTGAAAAGAAAAAGAATATACTTGTAATGTCTGATGGCGTGTGATACAATGTCATTGGAAGACAAACATGTTCATATAATGAACGAAAACCCCGCGAGTTGGTGGCTCGTGGGGTTTTCTATGCCGTTGTGGAAGGGTGGCTTAGACCCCAGGCTGGCTACCTGTGATTATCTCTATCCAACCATTTGCAGATATAGTATGAAACTATCTCAGCCATAATAGTGATAATTAGAGACATAAACATGTCCATATAATACGCCTCCTTTCTCTACCAGGTATAGGAGGGGTAGCACTAAGGATTATATCATAACAATATATAATAAACAAGTATATAAAAAATATAAATAATAAGTATTACTACGATTTATGATTTTATAACCAACATGTATTTTACAGGAATGACACATGGGGTTATGATACATTTATCAAGGGCAAAGGAGCTGGAAATCTTTAGGGAATTCTGGCTCTTTTTTGCATTAGCATGTAATTGAAGGAGGAAATATATATGGAATACGAGATTTCTAATCGTTTATCAGGTGTACATGGTTCGATGATAAGAGAACTTTTCAAGTTAGGAGCAAGCAAGGATATTATATCTTTTGGCGGTGGCAATCCGTCAGCAGAGACATTTCCATGCAAGGAAATAGAAGAGATAGCGGCAAAGGGACTCAGTGAGAATCCGGTTTCTTTATTACAGTATGGACTGAGCGAAGGTTATACACCGCTGCGTGATACTATGAAGAAATATCTTGAGAAAAAGGAAGGCTTTGATTTCGAGAATAATGAGCTTTTCATAGTTTCAGGTGGTCAGCAGTGTGCAGACCTTACAACTAAGGCGCTTGTTAATGAAGGAGATGTCGTGCTTACTGAAGAACCAGCATTTGTAGGATGTCTTAACACATTTCGTTCTTACGGTGCGAAGCTTGTAGGAATTCCAATGGAGCAGGACGGTATGAATATCAGTGCGCTTGAGGAGGCTTTAAAGGCTAATCCTAATGCAAGGCTTTTATATACGATTCCATCTTTCCAGAATCCTACAGGAATTACAACTTCTCTTGAGAAGAGAAAGAAAGTGTATGAGCTCTGCTGCAAATACGATATCGCAATATTAGAGGACAATCCTTACGGCGAATTAAGATTTGCAGGTGAAAATGTGCCAACTATCAAATCAATGGATACAGAGGGCAGGGTTATATATGCAGGAAGCTTCTCAAAGGTAATGGCACCTGCATTCCGTCTTGGTTTTCTTGTGTTCAACAAGTCGCTCACAGGACCACTTACAGTTGCAAAGCAGTGTACAGATGTACATTCAACTGTACTTTTCCAGTACATTTGTAATGAATATATTAATAACTATGATTTCGACAAGCATCTTGAGGATTCAAGAAAGGTATATGAGCACAAATGTAATCTCATGATGGAGTGCATGAAGAAGGAATTCCATCCTTCAGTAACTTTCGGTCACCCTGAGGGCGGACTTTTCGTAATGGCATTCCTGCCAGAGGGAATGGATTCTGCGCCATTTGTAAGGGAGGCCATTAACAGAGGCGTTCTTTCAGTTCCGGGAGCAGCGTTCTTAGCAGATGAGAACCAGAAGTCTAATGGATTCAGACTTAATTATTCGACACCTTCTGATGAACAGATTGTCAAGGGAATCGAGATCCTTGGAAAACTTACATACGAGTGGATTAAGTAGGAGGAGTGAGAGTTATGAAGATAGCAGCATTCAGCGTTCGTCCAGATGAAAAACAGTATTTTGATACATTTGCAAATGTATACAAAGTAGAATTACAGATTAATAGAAGCGGATTTACAGCAGATGATATTGAAAGTGTCAAAGGCTGTGAGGCTATGTCGGTGTGCGATGGCATGTGTGATTTGTCAGCGCCTGTTCTTGAAAAGCTTGCAGCAGAAGGCGTAAAGTACATCGGTTTCAGGACAATCGGATACAACAGCATTGACCTTGAGGCAGCAAAAAGCCTTGGAATCCGTGTTGCACACAGCGGATATTCGCCATATTCAGTTGCCAATTATACAGTAATGCTCATGCTTATGTGCATCCGCAAGGCTTTGTATGTAATGATGCGTTCACATACAGCAGACTATTCACTTGGACCAATATGTGGTCACGAAATGCAGAATATGACTGTAGGTATCATCGGAACAGGCAGAATCGGAAAGGCTGTAATTAAGAATCTTTCAGGATTTGGATGCAAGATTATTGCATATGACCCATATCCTGCAAAGGGACTTGATAATGTTGAATATGTAAGTCTCGATGAACTGTATGCCAAGTCAGATATTATTTCACTTCATACATTTTTAAGTGATGAGACATATCATATGATTAATAAGGATTCAATTGCTAAGATGAAGGACGGCGTTATTCTTATAAATGCGGCAAGAGGCGCGCTTGTTGATACTAAGGATCTGATTGCTGCGATTGAGAGCGGTAAGATTGGTTCGGTTGGAACTGACTGCTGTGAGGGTGAAGATGAATTTATCCGTACAGACCGTAAGTATGATGACCTTGTTGTTAATCACGATTACATCATACTTAAGTCTTTCCAGAATACTATTGTCACACCTCATGTTGCATTTTTCACAGACCAGGCAGTGTCTGATATGGTCGAGTCCTCAATTAAGAGCGTTGTGCAGTTTGCAGCAGGTGAAGACACACCATTAGAGGTACATTAAATATAAATACACGGGTGCATTAATTATTGAATTTCTTGAAATATTCTTCAAGCTGGTGCTCGAAGATACGCTGGTTTTCTGAACGGAATGAGCCAAGTGGCTGATAATAAATGCTTCTGAAATGTGGACAGTCATCAATATGCAGCAGGCTTATGTTTTCAGGAAGGCTGCTGCTTGTCCATGTTACAGAGGCAACAAATGATACTCCAAGACCAAGACTTATAAGCTTGCCCTGCAATATGTAATCATTGCATGAGTAGGCTATCTGCGGTGTTTTCTTACATTGGCTGAATATTGAATTGAACACTCCGGTGTAAGAAGGTGAATCTGCAAGATCAATAAATTTCTCGTCCATCATCTGTTCTACTGATATATGTCCTGTATGGGCAAGCGGATGGGATGAGGCCACGGCAAGGCAGATTTCTTCTGTCATAAGAAGATGTGCATTGTCGGGAATATCGTAAGCTGATGAGACAGAGTCTATCAGCAGGTCACACCCTTTTGGCTCAGAAGATATCGAAAAGCTGACATGAGGGTGTTCATGGATAAAATCTTTAAGTACATTGCTGACAAGAACGGCACTTGAGCGGAGGCAGAGCCTTATTTCTCCGGCATCGCCAAGACTTTCACTGACAGCGCGCGAAGCGTCTTCTGAAAGAGCCAGTATTCTGTCTGCATATTCAAGCAGGATTTCGCCCTGACGTGTACACTCAAGACCTTTTTTATTACGGATAAAAAGCTGTGCACCAAATTCTTCTTCAAGCTTGTGGATTGTTTTGCTTAATGCCGGCTGTGCTATGCACAGTTCGCTGGCAGCACGGGTCATATTCTTGTGTCTGGCGGCAGCCTGAAACTGCCTGAGCTGGTATAATTCCATGTTTGCACCTCTCTTGTGTATATTTTATAAAGTAGAAATTCTACAAATATTTGAAAAATAACATAGTATAG
>CAVBPJ010000008.1:0-65486 GCA_963597265.1 Evtepia sp.
GTGCAGAAATATTTTAACTGGTTAAGTGTCATAGCACATTTCCTCCTGTAAAATCCTGTGAAAATCAGAGCATTTAAAAATGTTTTATACACACATTTTACCATAAAAAAATTTTATTGAAACATAAAATTCGTTAAATTGTTTTTTTATAAGAACAGGATTATACTTTAGTTACATTAAAGATGAGTCCGGACAGAAAGTTAATAAATAATGTGTGAAAGGGGGAACGTTATGTCTCAAACCACAATAACATTACTGTTTTTATTGTTTGCTGTAGTCAGCTTCATACTTGAGAAGATTCCGCTTGGTCTTACAGCTACAATAGTTGCACTTGGTCTGAACCTTACCAATGTTCTTACGGTAAAGGAAACATTTGCAGGATATGTAAACAGCAATGTAATACTGTGTGTCGGAATGTTCGTAGTCGGACAGGCACTATTTGAAACGGGCATGGCTAATAAAATCGGAGGTATTGTTACTAAATTTGCCAAGTCTGAAAAGATACTTATAATTGCGATAATGTTAATCGTAGGAATTATGTCAGGGTTCCTTTCTAATACAGGAACAGCTGCAGTACTTATCCCTGTTGTCTGTGGAATAGCAGATGAATCAGGATATTCAAGAAGCCGTCTGTTAATGCCATTGGTATTCGCAGCAGCACTTGGAGGAAATCTTTCAATAATCGGAGCGCCGGGAAATCTTATGGGTGTAAATGCTCTTGAAGAATTAGGACTTTCAACAAGCTTCTTCATGTATGCACCGATTGGAATACCAATGCTTATATGTGGAATTATCTATTTCATTGTAATAGGCTGCAGGCTTCTTCCAGATAAGAAGGTTATCACGGAAGATGCACCAGAGCAGACAAGAGATTTCAGCAATGTTCCAAAATGGAAACAGGCAATGTCACTTATCGTGTTAATTCTTGTTATTCTTGCCATGATATTTGAGGACAAGATAGGAATTAATATACAGATTTCAGCATGTCTCGGAGCGGTAATACTTGTACTTACGGGTGTTATATCTGAGAAGGAAGCGCTGAAATCAATTGATTTAAAAGTTGTGCTGTTATTCGGTGGTTCACTTGCACTTGCAAGCGCTCTTGAAAAAACAGGAGCAGGAACACTTATAGCAGATAAGATAGTTGGAATTATGGGTTCTAACCCAAGTCCTACAGTTCTTCTGCTTGTGATATTCGTAGTCACATGTGTACTTACGAACTTCATGTCCAATACAGCAACAACAGCACTTATGGTTCCAATTGCCGTATCACTGGCAGAGAGCCTTAATGCAGATCCAAGAGCAGTAGTAATTGCTACAGTTATTGCAGGATCATGTGCATATGCAACACCAATCGGAATGCCGGCTAACACAATGGTAGTTGGTGTTGGCGGATATAAGTTCAAGGATTATGTAAAATCCGGACTTCCGCTTATACTCGTATCATTTGTGTTGTGTATGATTTTGTTACCAATATTATATCCGTTCTATCCATAGGATATGGCGGGATTTCGCAAAACAATGTATTTATACAAGGAGGCTAAATCCTCTCCTCGTCAAAGGACTCGGATTTTGCTTCGCAAAACAAGGAGGATTAATATGAACAAAGATGAGAGCGTAAAGCTGATGACAGACAAGATGGCTAAGTTTGTTGGCCATATCGGTAAGAAGTTACCAGATGATGTAATTGCAAAGCTTGAGGAGCTTGCAGCACAGGAAACAGCACCACTTCCTAAGGTATTATATGAGACAATGACTAAGAATCAGGGGCTTGCAGTATCACTTGACAGACCTAGCTGTCAGGACACAGGTGTATTACAGTTCTGGGTTAAATGTGGAACTAACTTCCCACTTATTAATGAACTTGAGGACCTATTAAAGGAAGCTGTTGTACAGGCAACATTTGCAACACCATTAAGACATAACTCTGTTGAAACATTTGACGAGTACAATACTAAGAGAAATGTTGGTAAGGGAACTCCAACAGTATTCTGGGATATCGTACCTAATGACGACCACTGCGAGATATATTCATACATGGCAGGCGGCGGCTGTACACTTCCAGGTAAGGCAATGGTTCTTATGCCAGGTGCAGGTTACGAGGGAATTACAGATTTCGTACTTGATCAGATGACAAGCTATGGACTTAATGCATGTCCTCCACTTCTTGTAGGCGTAGGCGTTGCAACATCTGTTGAGACAGCAGCACTTCTTTCTAAGAAGGCACTTATGAGACCAATCGGCTCACATAATGACAATGCAAATGCAGCTAAGATGGAGAAGTTACTTGAAGACGGAATCAATGCTATCGGACTTGGACCTCAGGGTATGGGCGGTAAATTCTCTGTTATGGGAGTTAATATTGAGAATACAGCAAGACACCCATCAACAATCGGTGTAGCTGTCAATGTAGGCTGCTGGTCACACAGAAGAGGTCATGTAATATTTGACAAAGACTTAAATGCAGTATGTGATACACATTCAACAATAGACCTGAACGCATAGGAGGATTAGAAAATGGTAGAAATCAGAGGCGATAAAAAGGTTCTTGTTACACCAGTAAGTGCAGAGGACTTAAAGGATATTAAGATTGGTGACATTGTATGGCTTGACGGAGATTTGATGACATGCCGTGATGTTGCACACAGAAGACTTGTAGAATATGGCAGAGAGCTTCCTTATGATATTAAGGACAAGGCAATATTCCATGCAGGTCCTATCGTAAGAAAGATTGAAGGAACAGAGAATGATTATGAGATGGTATCTGTAGGACCAACAACATCAATGCGTATGGAGAAATTCGAATATGAATTCACTAAGCAGACTGGTGTAAGAGTAATTGTAGGAAAAGGAGGAATGGGTCCTAATACAGAGAGAGCATGTAAGGAATTTGGCGCTATCCACTGTGTATTCCCTGCCGGCTGTGCTGTAGTAGCAGCAACAGAGGTTGAAAGAATTGCAGAACATCACTGGGATGAGCTTGGTATGCCAGAGACATTATGGTGCTGTAAGGTTAAGGAATTTGGTCCTCTTATAGTATCAATAGATGCTAATGGTGATAACCTCTTCGAACAGAACAAGGTTACATTCAACGAGAGAAAAGAAGAAGCCAAGAAGGCAATATATCCTAATGTCAAATTCATAAAATAGATATACATAAAAACAGGGGCGGCAGACCTTTATGGTTTGTCGCCCCAACTCCTTTAAATGTATTATCTTATACCAAAGATAAGGTAAAGCAGATTGTAGTTGTAGAACATTACTGCTGCAACAAGTGAAACAGTAGACATAATCTTGATAAGGATATCAAGTGATGGTCCTACAGTATCCTTTAATGGATCACCTACAGTATCACCAACAACGGCTGCGTCATGTGCTGGAGAGCCTTTGCCCTGTCCTTCAATAGCACCTGATTCGATGTACTTCTTACCGTTATCCCAAGCACCACCAGCGTTACCAGTGAAGATAGCAAGCATGATAGCTGAAAGAGTAGCACCGATAAGAAGACCGCCTACGAAGTAAGGTCCGAAAAGGAATCCGGCAATTACAGGGAAGATGATTGAGATAATAGCAGGCATACGCATTTCCTTTAATGCACCCTGAGAAGATATCTCAATACATGTCTTGTAGTCTGGTTTAGCCTTTCCTTCAAGGATACCAGGGATGTCTCTGAACTGTCTTCTTACTTCTTCAACCATCTTACGGGCAGCATTGGCAACGGCTTCAATAAGCATACCTGAGAACAGATATGGAAGAGCACCACCAACTAATGCACCTGAAAGGATAAGAGGATTAGTAAAGTTAAGGTCGAGGCTGCTTCCTTCTGGCTGGAATGCGTAAAGGAAACTAACCATGAGTGAAAGTGCTGCGAGTGAAGCTGAACCGATAGCGAAGCCTTTACCGATGGCAGCAGTTGTGTTACCAACTGAATCAAGCTTATCAGTAATCTCTCTTACCTCAGGTTCAAGCTCTGACATCTCTGCAATACCACCGGCATTATCAGAGATTGGTCCATAAGTATCAACAGAAACAGTAGCTGATACGAATGAAAGCATACCTACTGCAGCCATGGCAATACCGAACATGCCTGAAACTGCGTATGAAACATAAGTTGTAATACCTAAAACAATAAGTGGATACATACAAGACTTCATACCAACAGAAAGACCCTGTGTGATAGTTAAAGCTGCACCTTCCTTAGAAGCCTGTGCAATTGTCTGTGTTGGCTTGTAATCATAGCTTGTATAGTATTCAGCAATACCACCGATGATAACACCACTCACTACGCCAAGTGAAGCAGCAATCCAAGGTGATATGAAACCAATGTTAAATCCTGCAACTTTAAGAATCTCTGCATTCTCGCCATTGAATAACAGATATGTAGCAACGAATCCGCCGATAATTGTAATTCCGGCAGCGCTCCATGTTGAGATATTAAGATCTCTGTGAGGATTGTCAGAACCCTTCTTTAAAAGAACATATGCAATACCAAGAATAGATGCGATAAGTCCGATTGAAGCAAATACAAGTGGGAAATACATCATCTTAGAGAGCATAGTGTCTGAAACTTCAAGGTTATTAGCTACATTTGAAAGGTAAAGACTTACGGCAAGAATAATTGCTGAAGATATAGCTCCAACAAATGATTCAAGAAGGTCAGAACCAAGTCCGGCAACATCACCTACATTATCACCAACGTTATCTGCGATAGTAGCAGGATTTCTTGGATCATCTTCAGGAATGTGTGCCTCTGTCTTACCAACAAGGTCAGCTCCCATATCTGCTGCCTTAGTATATATACCGCCGCCGACACGGTTAAACATAGCAACAATAGAGCAGCCAAGTGCGTAGCATGAAAGACACTGTGTGAATACATGACCACCGCGGAGTGCCGCAATGTCAAGCATGTTAAGACCGAATCCAAATATGATATATACAAGGAAAAGTCCTAAAAGTGCGAAACCGCCAACGCAGAGACCCATAACTGAGCCACCCTTTAAAGCTACCTTAAGTGTTGAACCAATGTTCTTAGTGTTGCGGGCTGTATTAGAAACTCTTACGTTAGCGTAAGTAGCAATCTTCATACCTACCCAGCCAGCTGATGCACTCATGATAACACCAATCATGAAACATACAGATGGCTCCCAGCTAAATACTCCGTACTGTACAGTGAATATAGCTGCAAATACTACTGCAATAATAACAACTACTACAGCAATAATTTTGTACTCGTATGTAATAAATGCATTGGCACCAACTCTGATGGCTGCTGCGATTTCTTTCATACGGTCTGTTCCTTCATCGAGTTTCTTAACACCGATGAAGTTGAATGCTGCATAACCGAGCGCAAGCAGGGCTGCAACAATGACTAGAATTAATAAAGCTTCCATGTTTTTTCTCCTCGTTAAATAATTATGTCCGTTACGCGTGCTTATAGAGATAATAAATGTGGCGTCATATATTATCATGCTTTAAAACACCAACTTGTTAAAGTTTACTAAAAAATTAATTAAAAGTCAAATTGATTTATGCAAATTTACCATGTTAATATTTTGACATATATGTCTGGAAAAATATTCATATAATTGCGTAATCAAAGGTGATAAGTTATAATTATTTTCTGTTAATAACAGACAATATAAAGATTAGATGAAAGGATAATTTACCCTATGAAAACTAAATTAAGAAAATTTATGCAGCAGATTGCATCATATGTTGAGATTGTTTTAGCTGCATTTTTACTGATAGTTATAATATTCTTAGCAGGAAAGTTTATTGCAGAGAGTGTATGTGGAATAGGTTTCGAGAATGCGACTCTGGAATATTTCCTTGAACAGGTTATGACACTGGCAATCGGAGTTGAGTTTGTAAAGATGTTATGTACACATACTCCGGGAACAGTTATTGAAGTTCTTATATTTGCAATTTCAAGACAGATGATAGCAGGTCATGTATCGGGATTCGAGGCTTTAGCAGGAGTAGCTGCTATTGCAGGATTATTTGCAACTCATAAGTTTCTTTATAGCAGAACATTTGGAAATGAAGATAAAGAAGAAAAAGAAGATAAGCAGGAAGAAAAGGAAGTCTAAAAATGTATAGTTCATTTTCTAAGCAATTCAGTCAGATTAAACCTTATGATGATTATAATGTTACAGATGTGCCATGGCATGAAGCTATGGTGGCAGGTAATGGAAGACTTGGTGTGCTTGAATCGTGTGCACCTGTAGAGGACAGCCTTATATATCAGAATGTTGAATTGGTTATGCCGTCAGAAGAACCGAGACATGTGCCATATGAGGTTACATTACAGTTAGATGAGGCAAGACAGTCGGTTATTAATTTTGATGATACATGGAATATCCATGACAGAAAAAGAACGAATATGTACTGTTATCATCCGGCACATATGGTAAGAATGATTCTTAAAGGAGAGCCGGATATCTCTGATTACAGAAGATGGACGGATTATAGGACAGGCACGATAAATACCACATTTAAAGTTGATAAAAATTCTGTTTCCAGAAGTACATTTGTATCGAGAAAACAGAATGTAATCATAACTAAGATAACATCTGAAAAGTATATTGATATGTCTGTATCAATAGATGATTTCGAATCTATGCCTAAGTTCGGAGTCCAGAAGAATAATGTTCCTGCACCTGAACGCAATATGCTGTATTCAAGATTTGTGAAAGGTGACATAATAGGCACAGTTGTGCATTATCCTGAATATGAGGGAAGTGAACTTGCAAAGGGCGGCTTTGCAGGGGTTACAAGAATATTGACAGATGGTGATATGAGCGTTTCATCAAGAACTAAGGACAGCCGTGCGTATACATGCATTGATGAGAAAGAGCCGGTTATTAATATTTTACATGCAGAGAAGATTACACTTGTGACATATACTGACTGGACAGACGATTTGGGAGAATATTGTGAATTCTCCAATAAGGTTAAGAATGAAGATACATTTGCATTAGTAGACAAATGTATTAACAAAGTCAATGGCATTGATATCACCGAAGAACCTGTAAGCCTGAAAGATAAGAATATAGAGCTTAAGCTTGACGGAGGATATTTCGGCGAGTCTGCTAATGAAGATTTACTTGATTTACAGAAGAATGAATATGAGATTATGCCTCATCTGCTGGAAAAGTTATATTATAACGGTCTGTATGGAATGCAGGCGTGCGCAGGAATGACAGCACCGAGACTCAGTGGAATGTGGGTTGGCGAGTGGAATCTGTTGTGGAGAAGTGCGTATACAATGGACGCCAATGTTAATATTCAGGTTTCGGGAATGAACAGTTCAGGGCTGTATGAAGCTGGCGTTGGTTATATGTGGTTTATTCTTCGCCAGATACCTGACTGGGTTAATAATGCGGCAATGGTATATGGAATGAAGGATGCTGTGCTGATTCCGGTTAATACGGACGGTCACAGGGCAATGATGGTTGAGTACGATATCAATTATCCATTCCAGTACTGGAATGCCGGTGCCGGATGGATGCTTATTCCTATATATGAATTCTTACAGACTTACGGTGATTCCGTGATAACAACTGATGATGATGCTTTGATTAAGATGTACGGCAAAGATACATTTGACATAAGAAAAGATGTATATGAGCCTCTTCTTAAGAAGACTTATAATTTCTGGAAGCAGATAGGAAATCCTGAGTATTACACAGATACAGATGGTAATGCAAGGTATGAGAAGGGCAAATCCAGCCTTAATGACGGTGAGCATTATCTTATTATTCCGTCATTTTCACCAGAGAATAAGCCTTTGGGGTATCATAGTGCGATTACAGCCAATGCTGCGATGGATATATCTGCGGCTAAAGATGTAATTAATATGTATATCGAGATGCTTAATAATGAGCAGTCTGAAGAGAATAAGACGGCTGCAAAGCAGGCGGTATCAGAGGCGGAAGAACTTCTAAGAGTTTTACCTTATTTTATGTATGATGAGTCGGGTGCAGTTAAGGAATGGTCTATGAAGGAGTACGGCGAGAATAATGCTCACAGGCATATAAGCCACCTTTATCCTGCATGGCCGGCATTACAGACTCAGCATGACAGTAAGTTAGCAGGTGCGTGCCGTCAGGCAATTATTAACAGAAACCGTGAGAATAAGGGAAAAGACGATACCGCTTCACACGGCTGGATACATAAAGCGTTAGTAGAGGCACGCCTTAAAAATGCAGATGCTGTATATGATACGCTTAATCTGCTTGTACACAGCGACATATTCTACACAACTTTATTTACAGACCACAATACTGACAGAAGTAAAGGTGTGTTTTGTACAGATACCGCATTTGGACTGGTTGGAATTATTAATGAGATGCTTGTATATTCGGATGAACATACAATAGAGTTGCTTCCTGCATGGTCAGATAAGCTTGGAAGCGGTATGGTTAAGGGACTTCGTACAAGATGCGGAATAACTATTGATGAACTTAAGTGGAATGTTGATAAAAAGAAAGTGTATGTAAGTCTTGACTGGGATAAGGCAGACAATATTAACATAGTATGCAATAATTACGAAATTGAAGAAATCGGACATGAGAGGCAGAACTGATGACAACTACAACTTTATGTTATATAGAGCAGGATGGAAAGTATCTTATGCTTCACAGAGTGAAGAAGCAGCATGATATCAACGAAGGCAAATGGATTGGAGTAGGCGGACATGCTGAGAATCAGGAGACTCCTGAGGAGTGTCTTGTGCGTGAGGTAAAGGAAGAAACAGGTCTTACGCTTACTTCATACAGATTCCGCGGACTTGTAACATTTATAAGTAATGAATGTGAACCGGAGCTTATGTGTGTATTCACGGCAGACGGATTTACAGGTGAGCTTATTGAATGTGACGAGGGAGAGCTGGCTTGGGTTGACAAGAGAAAAGTCCCTGAACTTCCGACATGGGAGGGTGACAGGGTATTTCTTGAACTTCTTCTTTCGGGTGAGGAGAGATTTTTCTCGATAAAGCTTAAGTATGAGGGCGATAAACTTGTGGAAAAACAGGTTAATCTGTATTAGAATACAGGTTTGGATATATTGAACAGATGGAGTAATTTAGCAGTAATGGACAGCAGTAGAGACAGCAATAAGAATATTAATAAGAGCAGTGACAAGAAAAATGTTATCAGCAAGGCACTTGTATGTGCATTTCCACATACTATCCCGATTCTGGCAGGCTTTCTGTTTCTGGGAATGGCATATGGAATATACATGAATGTATCGGGATTCAGTTTTGTGTATCCGATGATTATGAGTGCGGTTATATTTGGAGGAAGCCTTGAATTCGTTACAGTAAGCATGCTGTTATCAGCATTTGCACCAATACAGACACTTCTTATGGCATTCATGATTCAGGCAAGGCACTTGTTTTATGGAATAGCAATGCTTGACAAGTTCAAGAACATGGGCTGGAAGAAATTCTACCTCATATATGCAATGTGTGATGAGACCTTCAGTGTGAATTATTCGGCTGAGATTCCGGAAGATGTTGACCGCGGATGGTTTTATTTCTGGGTAACTTTATTTAACCAGATATACTGGGTTGGAGGAGCTACACTTGGCGGTCTGCTTGGCAATCTCATAACATTTGACACGAAGGGACTTGATTTCGTGATGACTGCGATGTTTGTAGTTATATTCATGGAGCAGTGGTCGAAAGAGAAGAATCACATGAGTGAGCTTATCGGCATGATTGCAAGCGTTGCCTGCCTTCTTATATTCGGAGCAGACAATTTCCTGATACCAACTATGGTTGTGATTGTTGTTATGCTTACTATGTTAAGAAAATATGATGAGAAAAAAGCTATGAAGGAGGACGCGGTACAATGACGATAACACAGCAGATTATTACAATTGCCATGTGTACTCTTGGCACTATGGCGACGCGTTTTCTTCCATTCATGATATTTAATGAAAAGAGGACAACACCCAAGTACATAACTTATCTTGGAAAGGTTCTTCCAGGAGCGATATTCTCAATGCTTATTGTGTACTGCCTTAAAAATGTTAGTGTAACAAGCTACAGCTATGGTCTGCCGGAACTGATTGCAATTATTGTGACGGTTATTCTTCACAAATGGAAAAAGCAGATGCTTGTCTCTATTGCAGGCGGAACGATATGTTATATGCTGCTTGTGCAGCTGGTGTTCAGGTGATTAGAATATAGGAGTTGGAGGTTTTGATATGGATAAGAAATTATTAGTAGTTATTGATATGCAGAATGATTTTATTACAGGAGCATTAGGCAATAAAGAGTGTCAGGCAGTTGTGCCTGCAGTAGCAGCAAAGGTCAAGAGTGCAGAAGGAAATGCTGATATTGTATACACACTCGATACCCACACGGAAGATTACATGAATACACAGGAGGGAAGAAATCTTCCTGTGAAACACTGCATAAAGCCTGATAATGGCTGGAAGCTGATACCTGAGCTTGAAGGAATCAAAGCAGTAAGAAGCTTTGAAAAGCCTACATTTGGTTCGATTGAACTTGCAGAATGGATTAAAGAAAATGGTTATACAGAGGTTGAACTTATCGGCGTATGCACTGATATCTGTGTTATCAGTAATGCCATGACAATTAAGGCTGTTAATCCGGAAGTGGTAATATCTGTTGATGCAAAATGCTGTGCCGGAGTTACTCCTGAGTCGCATGCCAATGCATTGGCAGCAATGAAGGTATGCCAGATACATGTGGGAGAGTAGAACTGGCTGGATAAGCAAGCTGATGCGGGAGATTTTGCGGATTGGACGCTATGGCAGAGGAAATGTTGTAGAAAGTCCAAAATGTTAGAGAGAAAAGCGGCAAATTGGACCCCGGAGCGCTGGAAATGTAAGTGAAAGTCCAAAACGACCGCGAGAAAGTGGCAGATTGGACGCAGAGGCAGATGAAAGGCTGCTGGAAGTCCAAAATGTTAGAGAGAAAGCGGCAAATTGGACCTCGGAGCGATGAAAAGGTAAGTGAAAGTCCAAAACGACCGAGAGAAAGTGGAAGATTGGACTTCGAAGCAGTTGCAAGGCAGGCACAAGTCCAAAAGAGTTAAGCTGACACGCCAGTCGCATTACCTTGTTCCGAAAAATACAATTTTTAAATATCCTTATTGATTAATATCATCATATAGCAATAATCAATGCACCAAGATAATAGTTGATCAGGACAAAGGCGTCTGTGTTAATTCACGAAAGTGGATTGCACAGGCGCCTTTTGATTTGCAGAAAAGATTGATTTGCGAAAAGAATAATTTGCAGAAAAGATTGATTGTGTCGGGTGGATTTCTGAGATGGAAGAAAGATTGGAGGCAAGGATATGGTTAATTACACATGTATGCAGAATGTAAAAATTATGGCAGGACAGGGTGTTCATAAGAATATGGGCGAGGCGTTAAAAGAAGCGGGTTACAAGAAAGCATTTGTTGTATATGACAATGGTGTTAAGGCTGCTGGAATTATTGGAAAAGTACTGGAAAGCTTAGATGAAGCTGGAATCAGTTATACAGAATTTGATAAGGTGCTTCCTGATCCTCCTGCAAATGTGGTTGATGAAGGTGGAAAACTTTGCAGAGAACAAGGATGTGACTGTGTAATAGGTATTGGAGGAGGAAGTGCCATAGACACAGCCAAAGGTATTAATATTCTTCGTGTTAATGGTGGAAGCATATTGGAATATGCCAATCCGGAAAAAGAAATGAAGAAGTCGTCAGGACTTATGAGTGTTCCTACAACATCAGGAACTGGTTCGGAATTATCCAATGGACTTATCATATCGGACACAGAAAAGAATATTAAAGTTGCAATTCTTGTTGTTAATGGCATGAGTGAATTTGCAGTTATTGATCCGGAGTTTTCAGCCGGAATGCCTAAGGGGCTGACAATAATGACAGGACTTGATGTATTTTCACATGCAGCAGAAGGATACACAACAATACTTGCTAATCCAATGACAGATATGATTACAAAGGCAATTATGGAAAATGTTGTAAAGTATCTTCCAAAGGCAGTTGAGAACGGAGCTGATATGGAGGCAAGAGAAAAGATGCATATGGCAGCATCATTAGGAGGCTGGATGTTAGCTAATTCAAGTGCACATGTCGGACATTCACTTGCACATGTAATTGGAGGAATGTATCACATTCCACATGGAGCCTGTTGCGCATATTCACTTCCTGTTGTGTTAGAAGCAGTAAGTGAAACACTTCCAGATAAAGTAAAGGATATTGGAACAATTCTTGGTGCTTCATATGATGGAACAGAAAGCGCCGGGGAAATAGGAGTTAAAGCAGCAGAAGCATATAAGAAATTCGCATATGAAACAGTAGGTGTTAAGAAGATAACAGATTATGTGAGTGATGAAGCTGATATAGAGATGCTGGCTGACAGAGTTGTTAATGAACCGCTTGCAGGTCTGTCACCTGTTAAGATAACTGAAGAACTGGCAGGCAATATGATAAAGAAAATATTTTCATAAATGTAGAAAGGAAATGGTTATTATGGCAGATAGAATAGCAGAACATCCAATACTGGGGGTTCAGGAAAAAGGAGCTTTGGTTGAATTTAATTTTGACGGGAAGAAAGTGCAGGGATATGAAGGTGAGCCGATTGCAGCGGCATTAAAGGCGGCAGGAGTCATGGTACACAGATATACGAAGAAAGAGCATAAGCCAAGAGGAATATTCTGTGCGATAGGAAGATGCACAGACTGTGTAATGGTTGTTGATGGAGTGCCAAATGTAAGAACATGCATAACACCACTGAAAGCCGGAATGGATGTGAGAACCCAGTATGGTGTCAGTGATAAGCCTTTTGATGAACAGTAGGAGGATGAGGACATGAAAAGATATGATTTAATAATAGTAGGTGCTGGTCCGTCTGGATTGTCTGCGGCAGTAGAGGCAGCAAAGAGAGGACTTAATGTAGTTGTATTTGATGAAAATGAGAAGCCGGGTGGACAGCTGTTCAAGCAGATACATAAATTCTTTGGTTCTAAGGAACACAGAGCCAAGGTGAGAGGATTTGTAATAGGACAGCAGCTGCTGGATGAAGCAGATAAGGCTGGTGTAAATGTAGTTCTTAATGCAACAGTAATAGGTCTCTATCAGGATAAAGAAGTGGTTGTTAAGATAGGTGATGAGATTCACCACTATAAAGGTGATGCAGTAATAATTGCCACAGGAGCTGCGGAAAATATGGTTACATTCCCGGGCTGGACACTGCCGGGTGTTATAGGTGCAGGTGCAGCACAGACAATGATGAATCTGCATGGAGTTCTTCCGGGCAAGAAAGTGCTTATGTTAGGTTCAGGTAATGTAGGACTTGTAGTTTCATTCCAGCTTATACAGTGTGGCTGTGAGGTTGTTGCACTTGTTGATGCTGCACCAAGAGTCGGCGGATACGGCGTTCATGCTGCAAAGGTTGCAAGAACAGGAGTTCCATTCTATCTGTCACATACAATAGTAAAGGCAGAAGGAGACACAGAGGTTACAGGAGTAACGATAGCTGAGGTTGATTCTAATTTTAAATTCATACCGGGTACAGAGAAGCATTTTGATGTAGATACTATATGTCTTGCAGTTGGACTTTCACCTATGTCACAGCTTCTTAAGATGGCAGGCTGCAAGATGGAGGATAACCCAAAGAGAGGTGGTCAGGTTCCAATATGTGATGAATATGGAAGGACATCATTACCGGGCGTATTTGTGGCAGGAGATGTATCAGGAATAGAGGAAGCTTCATCAGCAATGATAGAAGGACGAATGGCTGGTATAACAGCAGCAGAGTACCTCGGATACATAGAAGAAAAAGAGCTGGACGATTCATTAAAAGAGCTGGATAAGGCACTTGATGGTCTGAGACAGGGAATGTTTGCACCTAAGAACAGAGGCAAAGCTATAGAGACTACAGAAGAAGGAATCCCTATTTCACAGAATCTTTTAAAGAAGGGATATGTAGCTGATGATGAAATTGAAAGATTTCCGGGAGTTACACACAGACCGGGAGTTCATCCGGTTATGGAATGTACCCAGAATATCCCATGTAATCCATGTCAGGACGCATGTCCTAAGGGTTGTATCTCGATAGGATCTAATATAACATCACTTCCTATAGTTGTAGATAATTCACAGTGCATTAACTGTGGCATGTGCGTAGCAAGCTGTTCAGGTCAGGCAATATTCCTTGTTGATGAGGACTGTGGTGATGGAACAGCAACAGTCACTATTCCATATGAATTTCTGCCATTGCCAGAGGCAGGAACTAAGGGTGCAGGTCTTGGAAGAAATGGTAAGAAGATATGTGATGCAGAGGTTGTAAGCGTTAAGAGCAGCAAGGCATATGACAAGACCAATCTTTTAACAATGCGTGTACCAAAGGAATATGCAATGAAGGCAAGATTCTTTAAGGCTGAATAAAACCAGAATGGAGGAATGTGTATGAATAGCGTTAATGATAGATCAAGAGATATCGGCCCATTTGTACCGGGACCGGATGATGACATGCTTATCTGCCGTTGTGAAGAGGTTACAAAGGGTGAAATCAGAAAAGCAGTACATGATGGAATGTGGACAATAACAGAAATCAGAAGATATCTAAGAACCGGAATGGGACTGTGTCAGGGACAGACATGCAGCAAGCTTGTAAAAGGAATAGTTGCAAGGGAATTAGGCGTGTCACCTGCAGAATTAGAACCAGCAACTTCAAGAGTTCCTATGCGTCCTATTGAGATGCATGTGTTTGCAAATGAAGCAAAGGAGGATGAGGCTAATGAGTAATACAGCAGAAGTAGTAGTAATTGGCGGAGGAATAATAGGATGTTCTATCAGCTATTATCTTGCAAAAAAAGGTGTATCAGTCATATGCCTTGAAGGTTCAGACCATTTTGGAAATGGTGGTTCAAGCAGGAATGGCGGAGGTGTAAGACAGTCAGGACGAGATCCACGGGAACTTCCTTTAGTAATGTATGGTATAAAGAATTTCTGGCCGACATTGTCTGATGAACTTGAAGTTGACTGTGAATATCATCAGGATGGCAACTTAAGACTTGGAAAGACAGATAAGCATAAGCAGATTCTTACAGGACTTACAGAAAGAGCTGTAAAGGTCGGACTTGATGTAAAGATGATTGACGGAGATGAAGTCAGAAGGATTAATCCATATCTTTCAGATGAGGTTACATGCGCAAGCTGGTGTCCGACAGATGGCCACGCCAATCCGCTTACGACAACTCTTGGATATTATAAGATGGCAAGAAGACTTGGTGTACATTTTATATCTGGTGAAGAAGTTATTGAACTTAAGAAGGTTAAAGGAAAATTAAGAAAGGTTGTATGTGCATCAGGAGATGTCTATGAAGGTGAGACAATTGTTCTGGCAGCAGGATATGAATCAAGAGCCATAGCAGAAACAGTAGGAATTGATATTCCAATGCAGAAGGCAATGCTTGAGGCACTTGTAACAGAGGCTCAGCCACATATGTTTGACCAGATGCTTGGAACGGCAGAAGCAGATTTCTATGGACATCAGACAAAGCATGGTTCATTCGTATTCGGAGGTTCTTCAGGACTTGAAGGATACACTAAGGATAATGGAACACCAATATGTTATTCCAAGACAGCACCATGTATATGCAGAGGTATTATGAAGTATTTTCCTGATCTTGCCAATGCGAAGATAGTAAGAACATGGGCTGGATGGATGGACAGATGTGCAGATGGAGTTCCTGTTCTTGGAAATGTTTCAGAAGTTCCGGGACTTGTGTTAGCATGTGGATTCTCTGGTCACGGATTTGGAATCGCGCCGGGAGCATCACAGCAGCTTGCAGAACTTATAACAACCGGTAAGACAGATGTTGATTTAAGTGCCTTGCGTTATGACAGATTTAAAGCTAAAATCTAAATGTAACATTTGAACTACTTATGCAGGAGTATGTTATGATATGGAAAAAGGATAAGTTAAGACCAAGCCAGCCGTATTTCGTATTTGATACAAGAGACTTCTATCAGGAGGTATACTTAAGACAGGGAATATCACATTTCTATACATACCATACAGAGGACAATAATGTATTAAGAACTGTTCCGGACGGGTGTATTGATCTGTTTTTTGAATATGGTGATGATGGGATGAAAGGCTATGTGTGCGGCACAAGGCTTAAGTATCATTGTCAGGACTGGAGTGGAAGAAATGAGGTGTTCGGGGTAAGATTCATGCCCGGAATACAGCCGGAGTTTCTTGCATGTACGATGAAGGATGTTCTTGAACAGAAGATACCTTTAGAGGATATAGTCAGATATGATAATACAGAATGGTTTGAAAAGCTTGGAAAAGAACCTGATTTCTATCAGAGAATAAGGATATTTCTGGAAGGATATACCCGTATCGAGAATAGAAAAGCACCATTATATGGCAAGAAAGAAATAGTACAGTCAGTAAAACAGATGGTGTATGATTCAGATGGAACCATCAAGATACATGATATAAGTCAGAATACAGGATATTCAGAACGCTATATCAACAGAATATTCATAGAGGAGATGGGATTTTCTCCAAAAACATTCTGTAAGATAATCCAGTTTCAGAGAGCGTTGGAATTTCTTAATTATGGTGCACCGGATAAGATGACAGATGCGGCTGTATATCTTGGGTATTATGACCAGTCACAGTTTATCCGTGATTTTTCCAGATATGCAGGCGTTACACCTAAGAAATATCTTGATATGGTTGAACGATTTAACTACAAGAACAGAATTAAAAGTTGTGCTGATTTGTACAATTTATAAATGTTACATATGAATATACTGATTTTATAAGACGAAGGCGTCTGACACAGAAATAGTGTCAGGCGCCTTTTTGCGTCAGCAGCAATAATATAAGCAATTTATTAAGGAGGAAGCAGATATGGGATTTTCAAAGATTGAAGTGATTACATCCATGGAGAAATTATCAAACCTCAAGGAAGCACTTAACAAGCTGGGAGCAAGCGGAATAACAGTTATACAGGCCTTGGGATGTGGCGTGCAAAAAGGCACTTATGAATATGAAGCCAGACAGAATTCGCAGATGGAGCTGCTTCCAAAACAGATGATTATAACAATTGTTGAGGATGAGCTTGTTGATAAAGCGGTAGAGACTATTAAGAAGGAATTATATACAGGACATATTGGAGATGGCAAGATATTTATTTCGCCGGTATCGAATATCATCAGGGTAAGAACTGGAGAAGAAGGAATGGATGCCCTGAAATAAATGTGTTCAAATCTGTGAATTTATAGAGAAAGGAAGAATGCTTATGGAAGAAAAAAAGCTGGGGTTGATGAGTGTTATATCCACAGGCGTAGGACTTATTGTTGCAACTTCATGTCTCATGTCTTTAGGTCAGGGAGCTGGAATGCTTGGTGTTGGATTCATAATCCCAATGGTTCTTGCGTGTGCGATAAATATATGCACAGCACTTTCAATGGCAGAGCTAAATGCATTGATGCCGAACCTTACAGGCGGACTTGCGCAATACACGCTTGCCGGTATGGGACCATTTGTTGCAATAGTTACTATGGTTGGCGGATATCTTGTCTGTCAGTCAATAACAGGCTCAGTTGAATGTGCAATGTTTGGAAATGCAATTAATACAGTATTTGATACGGGCATACCGTCAAGTGTGTTCTGCATAATATTGCTTGTTGTTCTTATAATCGCCAATCTGCTTGGCGTTGATATGTTTGCAAAGATTCAGAATTTTGTTGTGTATGGATTGATTATATCTCTGGTGATTATGGGAATTATCGGAATTGCTGGTATTGGAACAGGTGAAAGAATACATCAGCAGATGAATCTGTCTTCTGGGATATCAGATACATTTTCACTGCTTGGACTTGCATTCTTTTTATTCATAGGCAGTGAATTCGTTATTCCGATTTCAAGGAATGTAAAGAATGAACGGAAAAATATTCCGCTTGGAATGATTCTTAGTCTCGTGATTATATGCGTGATGCAGATACTTATAGTTATTGGAATGGGACATTATACACCGTGGGATGAGCTTGCGGCAAGTGCTTCACCACATATCCTGTATGGTACATCACTTCTTGGCAAAGCCGGTGCGCTGTGGATGATTCTTGTATCGGTATTCGCAGTTGTAAGTACAGTTAATTCTGCAATAAGTTTTCTTTCATACATGTGTGCAGGAATGGCTAAGATAAACCTTCTTCCGGCAATTTTCTTAAAGAAGAATAAGAGGGGTGCTTACTATGTAGGAATTCTTGGAATTGGTGCAATTATGATAGTAGTTAATGCAACAGGGCTGTCAACAAGTGATTCATTGTCATTCATGATATTGGTTGCGATTGTATTCTGGATGGTTTCATATGTTGTATCGAATATAAATGTAATTATATTCCGCAGGAAGCTGCCTAAAGCACCAAGAACATTCAAAGTGCCGGGAGGAATAATAATACCGGTAATCGGAATTATTGGAAATGTAATCATGATATGGAACATATCCGGTGATAGTGCCACGAGGATGATGATATACATGATTGACGGAATTATATTTGCAATATTGTGTGTGTATGCGGTTTTATGGTGCAGATATAAGCTGAAAAGACCAATGTTTAAGCCAGTTCCAATGCATGAGGTAATGGCTATGGAACATTCATTATATCTTGTAGCACATAAGAACGCATATGTAAAAGAACAGATAGAGTTAAATGGAGGTAATTAGTTATGGAGTATCCAAAGATTGATTTTTTATATCTTAATGAAGATGATATGGTGGCAGCAGGAGTTAAGGATATGAAAGGCTGCGTAGAAGCAATGGAAGAAATGTTCAGGCTTATGAAAGTCGGAGATTACCGTATGGGTGGTGCTAACGGTAATTCTCATGGAAGTATGGTAATGTTTCCTGAAAAGTCAGAATTTCCAGAGATGCCAGTTGATGGACCTGACAGAAGATTTATGGCAATGCCTGCTTATCTTGGTGGTAAATTCGATATGGCAGGAATGAAGTGGTACGGCTCTAATGCAGAGAACAGAGAAAAAGGGCTTCCAAGATCAATTCTTATGCTGATTCTTAACGATAAGGATACGGGAGCACCACTTGCATTCATGTCTGCAAATATATTGTCAGCATACAGGACAGGTGCAGTTCCTGGAGTTGGTTTTAAATATTTTGCCAAAGAAAATGCAGAAATTATAGGAATAGTTGGGCCGGGTGTTATGAGTAAGACAGCGCTCGCTGCAGCAATAGCAGTCCGTCCTACAATTAAGACTGTAAAGGTTAAGGGCAGAGGAAAGGCATCCCTTGAAAAATTCGTTGCTTATGTTAAGGATGAATATCCGGATATTAATGTATATGCAGTTGATACAATTGAGGAGGCTGTAAGAGATTCAGATATTGTGTCAGTATCTACATCATCGCCTACAGGTGACCCTTCACTTTATCCATATATAGCTGAAGAATGGATTAAGCCGGGTGCAATAATTGAGTCAACAGCAGCGTTAAGATTTGATGATGATTTCATAATTAACAGAGCAAGAACAGTAACTGATAACATTATGCTTTATGAGGCATGGGAAGAGGAGATGAAGCCGAATGCTTATAATACAATTCCGATTCCGGCTGTTCATGTGGAAGATCTGATAGCAGAAGGAAAGATGAAACCAGAACAGATAGATGATCTTGGAGATGTATTGTTAGGCAGAGTTCCTGTACATAGAAAAGATGATGAGATAGTTATATATTCAGTTGGAGGCATGCCGACAGAAGATGTCGCATGGGGAACATGTGTATATAGAAATGCTGTTGAAAAGGGAATTGGAACCAAGCTCAATCTGTGGAATACACCTAAGATGGTATAACATTTATAATAAAAAGAAAAATCAGGGCATTGGGATTGTAAGAGTTTAACTTGCAATCCCAATGCCCTGATTGGTAATATCTGTTCTTAATATTGAATTACTTAGGTCTTACAGTAAGTCTCTTGATAAGGCCATCTTCTGTTACTTCACGGACTGTTGCGATAGCCATGATGTTGTATCCACCGAAGTTGGCGATGAATTCTGCCTGAGTAGAATTTACAACTTCGCCGTCTAAGATAGAGTATTTACGGAAGCCGAACTTGTTACGGAAGAACATGTTGATAGCTTCACGGCCATATATATGATATTCGTTCTGGGCTGCTGAGTTAGTACAATAATCGTTGATAATTCCTTCTGGAGCAAAGAGATTGGCAAGCCCTGCGTAATCTTTGTTTTCCATTGCTTCTACATATTTTTCAATTGCTGTCATGTTTAATGCCCTCCTTAATTAATATACTTTCTCAGTGTTTAATAATGCGTCTGTACCGCCATCAACGAACATGATGTTTCCGTTGACACCTCTTGCTGAATCTGAAGCAAGGAATACCATAACCTCAGCGATTTCCTCTGGCGCCATGAGACACTCCTGACCGTACTTTGTTGGGATAGGAAGAGCATTAAGAGCCATCTTTGCTGTAGTACTCATTGTTGCAGTCATGGCTGTATGTACATTACCAGGAGCAACAGCATTTATACGGACACCATTAGCTGCCCATGTTGCAGATACACGGCGTACCCATCTTGCAAGTGCGTACTTAGTAGAAACATAAAGGCTGTTTCCAACTGAAAGATTAGTGCTGTCCATAGATGAAACAAGGCTTAATACACGCTTCTCGTCACCGATGTTATTAAGAAGATCAACGATATCCTTACGTCCTGCACCCTGTGAAATTGTGTTAGAAACAGTTACAACACAGCTTCCGTGCTTCTTCTTTAAAAGGTCGTAAACGCCGTTTGCGACAGCTACTGTTCCGAAGTAGTTAAGAGAGATAATAAGTCCGAGATTACCGCATGCGCCTGAAACACCAGCGTTGCATATCATTCCGTCAAGTCCGTCCGGGCACATAGTATGTAACTGGTCAACTGCTGACTGTCTGCCTTCCTGTGATGCAAGGTTTACACAGATGTCGCCATCTTTAAGGTCGATATTAATTACTTTATGTCCCTGCTGCATTAACAATTCTTTAGTTTTAGCGCCGATACCGCTTGAAGCGCCTGTAATAGCATAGATTCCCATAATATTCCTCCTTGTTTATAACTTGTTTTTTGTTTATGACCTTATTATAATTAAAACTGATATCTTTTAAATATCCAAAACACATATATAATAGGAGACCAGATTTGCTTACATATGATTTAGATAAACGTGGAAACAAGACAATGTACGAATATCTGTATGAACTGATTAAGGAGGATATAGCTGACGGGAAGCTTAAGGCTGATGAGAAGCTGCCATCAAAGAGAGGGCTTTCACAGCATTTGCAGATAAGTGTCAAGACGGTGGAGAATGCATACGAGCAGCTTCTTCTTGAGGGGTATATCCGTTCCGAGGAAAAACGCGGTTATTATATTAATAAGATTGCAGTGGTTACAGGCGGTGCACCGGGCTATGCTGCTCCAGTGAAAAGATTTCAGGAGGAGACTTATCTTGCTGATCTGACAGCCAATAATATCCGTTATGACAAGTTTCCATTTGCCACATGGGCTAAGGTTATGAGGGAAACTCTGACTGATTACAATACATCACTTCTTAAGACAGTGCCTTTTAACGGCGTGCTGCAGCTTCGTGAAGCGATAGCAGACCATCTTAACAGATACCGTGGTATGCAGGTTTCAGCAGATCATATTATTATAGGAGCTGGAACGGAATATCTGTATAACAGACTGCTGCAGCTTTTAGGACCTGATGTGAAGTTTGGCGTTGAGAATCCCGGATACCGAAAGATTACCAAGATATATGATGAAAATGGCGTGGACTGGGATTATGTTAATATTGATGATAAGGGCATGAAGGTTGATGAGCTAAGGATGAAAGGTATAAATGTAGCGCATGTCAGTCCTGAACATCATTTCCCGATAGGTCTTGTTATGCCGGTTGCAAGAAGGCAGGAGCTGCTTAACTGGGCGGCAGAAGAGCCGGGCAGATATATAATAGAGGATGATTTTGACTGCGAATTCCGTATGCAGGGCAAGCCGATTCCATCCATGCAGTCGAGGGACAGAAGCCACAGAGTAATATATATGAACACATTTTCCAAGACGATGGTTCCTTCGCTTAGAATAGGTTATATGGTGCTGCCTGAAAAGCTGATGGAAAAATATATCTCAACAATGAATTTTTATTCGTGTACGGTGTCGGGCTTTGAGCAGTATGCGATGGCAGCGTTTATTGAAAAAGGTTACTTTGAGCGTCACATTAAGAGGCTTGTCAATGATTACAGGGGACGCCGTGAAAAGATATGCAAAATGTTTCGCGAATCAAGGCTTAGTGAAATAAGTACGATATATCAGGACGATGCGGGAACACATTTTCTGCTGCATGTGAAAATTTCTTTAAGTGATGTTGAGATTAAATGGGCAGCAAGGCAGAAGGGGATTCTGATTAACTGCCTGTCGGAGTATTGTTTCGCTGATGCTGATAAGTACCGAGGAATACTTGTAATTCACTATTCTGATATGGACGAAGCCACGCTTAGGCTTGTAATTGCTGCTTTTGAGGAAATATTCCTGTGAAAAATGTGGCACAAAGCATTAAAATAGTAGTCACAACCCATGAAACCGGAAACACAATAAACAGGGTATTAAGTGAGTGGAATCGTGCAAATACCGTGAATATCCAGACAATACGAAGCAGGCATGTTCCAGTAATTGTAATTACAGCCGGAAGCATGGCATGTCCTGTGCCACGCAGGATTCCGGCAGGAACTTCATACAATCCGCAGACTGGCTCAAATGCAAGTATCAATGCAATTCTCTGACATGCTGCGGCACACACGGTAGAATCAGAAGAGAATAATCCAGAAAATTGTGTACGGAAAACTGTAATTGGCACAGTAATTAAAGCACTTAGTAAAATAGAGAACAGAGTGCATTTAATAAGAATCTGCACACAGCGTTTCATATGTCCGGCGGCGTAGTTCTGACTTACAAATGTTGTGGCTGTCTGGGAAAAAGCGGTTATCATGTAATAGCCGAAATATTCAAAGTTCATGGCAATGGTGCTTCCTGCAGTCGCAATTGTTCCAAAGCTGTTCACAGACGCCTGCACAAATATATTGGCAAAGCAGAATACAGCACCCTGTATTGCTGATGGTATGCCGATTTTTAAAATATCTGCAAGATAAGATTTATTAAGCGTAAGCTTTTTTAATGAGAAATTAAATTCATTATTCTCATTGTGCAGCCTGATAAGAATTACTATTGCTGAAAATACTGTCGCGATATCAGTTGCAAGTGCAACGCCTGAAACTCCTGCATTACAGAAAACTACTAATATAAGGTTGAGGACAACATTAATTATTCCAGATAAAGTAAGTACTATGAACGGATAGCGGCTGTTTCCATTTGCTCTTAATATGGCTGAGCCAAAATCATATACCATAAGAAATGGCATACCAATGAAGTATATTTTAAGATATCGGACTGCTGATGTCAGGATTTCATCAGGTGTTTTAATAAGCACAAGAAGTGGTCTGGTAATTATCAGTCCGCTCGCGGCAAAGAGTATTCCGATAATCAGAGCAGCGAGAATTGATGTATGAACGATTGGATTGATTTTGTCTTTTCTTTTCTCACCGATATATCTGGCAATAAGAACATTAGAACCTATTGAAAGTCCGGCAGAAAGTGTTACGAGAAGTGCTACAATTTCACCGTTAGTTCCAACAGCCGCAAGTGCGTCAGAGTCAGCAAAACGTCCGACAACATATGTATCAGCAGCGTTGAATAGCTGTTGAAGCATGCTGCTTAATGCTATCGGCAGGGCAAAAAGTATAAGGTTAATATTTAATCTGCATGTGAGCATGTCTATAGAATCTTTTTTCATCAAGTTAATCTCCATTTCCCTTAATTCTTGTAAAATCATACAATATGTCATAAGATAAGAAAAATGAATATATATAATAAAATGTATCGAAAAAAGGAATAGATATGGATAACAACATTTTAAAATATTATGCACTTGTAAAAGTTGTTGAGACAGGAAGCTTTACGAAAACAGCGGAAGAATTAAATTACGCACAGTCAAGTGTGAGCAAGATGATTGCAGACCTTGAAAAAGAGTGGAATACTACGCTTTTAGAAAGAGACAGAGGCGGCGTTAATCTCACATCAACGGGAGAACAGATACTGCCTATGGTTCGCATGATGATTGATGATTATGAAAAATTGAAGATGAAGGTCGATGACATCAATGGAATCCAGACTGGAAAAATCAGGATAGGCGCATTTTCAAGTGTGGCAATCCACTGGCTGCCTGATATATTTGCAGAATTTCAGGCTGAATATCCGGGAATCGAGTATGAAGTCCTTATGGGGGATTATGATGAGGTTGAGAGGTGGATTGATGAAGGCAGAGTGGATTGTGGATTTCTGAGCCTGCCGGCTAAGAACACATTTGACACAATATCCCTTAAAATGGACGAGTACAAGGTTGTTCTGCCAAAGAATCACCCTCTTGCCGACATAGATAAGATAGATGTAAAAATGCTTAAAAATCAGCCATTTATGCTGCTTGAACACGGCGGCAGGACAGAGGTTACAGACCTGCTTGAGAAATATGGGGTAAAACCGCAGATACGCTTTACAACATGGGAAGATTACGCAATTATGGCAATGGTTGAGAAAGGACTTGGAATAGGTATTCTGCCAGGAATGATATTGCAGCGGATACCATATGATATAGAGGTGAGAAGTCTTGAGATTCCATATTATCGGGAGATTGGGATTGCGGTGAAGGATAGGAACAGATTGTCACCGGCGGTGGTTAAGTTTTTGGAGAAGGTGAGTGAAAAGGAATACTAGAATAAAAAAGGAATCCTATAAGCAGAGAGGCAGTGCCTCAATGCTCACAGGATTCCTTTTATTTTAATTCTTAATCAGCCGATTCCGCCAAGAACTATTCCAAGTATAAGAACAAGGAAACATATAGGACAGAAAATGTATTTGCATATAGGATAGAATATGTCAGTAAATTTCTTATCGCGTCCAGTATTAACCTGAGTCTCAACATATTTCTTACCACATACCCAGAAGAACATGATTCCGGCAAGACCTGCACCAAGTGGGCAGATGTAGATAGAAAGTACATCCATCCAGCCAGAGACAATTCCCTGAATACATATTGAAACAACAAGTGCTATTACACCGATTATGGCACAAGATGCCTTTCTTCCAAGATGCAGCTTTTCCTGAATAGTTGCGATAGGCGCTTCGTACAGGTTGATTAAAGAAGAAAGTCCTGCCATAAATACAGCAACAAAGAATATAATTGCGATTATATATCCTCCAGGCATTGACTTGAAAAGTGCTGGAAGGAAGATAAACATAAGTCCAGGACCACCCTGATTAAGCTGCGCACCAGTTGTTGCCATTGCAGGAATGATAACAAGTGCTGCAAGCATGGCTGCTATAGTATCAAACAGCGCAACGCGTCCGGCAGCAGCAGGAATATCTTCATCATCTGAAAGGTAAGAACCATATATAAGAGTTCCGTTACCAGCGATAGAAAGTGAGAAGAATGCCTGACCAAGAGCAAATATCCATGTCTTAGGATCAGCAAATGCCTTAGGGTCAACTCTGAAAATGTATTTGTAACCTTCTATAGCACCAGGCTGGAAAGCAACATATATTCCAAGTACAGCAAAAAGTATAAAGAAAATCGGCATCATAATCTTATTAGCCTTTTCAATTCCACGTCCGACACCAAACATAAGAATAGCAATGCCAACAGCAAGAGCAGCAATCTGCCATACATTATTGCCAAATGCGCTTGCCATGCCTCCAAATGAAGCAGCAAAGCCTTCTGTGTCAGCAGGTGCAAGAGTCTTACCTGTAAAAGTACCAATCATATACTTAAGAATCCAGCCCATTACAACAGTGTAACCGATTGCCATTGCGAGTGCGCCAAGCACAGGAATAAAACCGATAACCTCACCAAGCTTTCTCTTATTCTTAGTTCCACATGCATATCCAAATGCGTCAACAGGTCCTGACTTAGTAGCACGACCAAAACTCATCTCTCCGATAACACCTGTGAAACCTATAAGTGCAACGAATATGAAATATGGTATCAGGTATGAACCGCCGCCATACATTGATACTCTTGTCGGGAACATCCAGATATTACCCATACCAACGGCAGAGCCGATACAGGCGAGGATGAATCCCCATTTGTTATTAAAAGAATCTCGTTTTTTCATAAAACAATTCCCCCACATAAATTTTGCAAAACAGCAATGTATTTAATATACAGTATATTTGCGGATATGTAAAACTATAATCTGAAATTATGTCGAAAAATCGCAGAAATGCTCTTAAAGCATGACAAGAAATAAGAAATGAGTATTAGACATAGAATGAAAAGGATATTTATAATAGGCATATAGAGACAATAGGTTTATGAAGGAGGTACACTATGAAACGATTATTATCAATTATTATGTGCTGTTTAATGTTAATTCCATTGGCAGCATGTACAAAGACAAATGAGGTATCAGAGGACAGCAGTGCTGCCACACAGATTAATTCGCAGACAGAAAATGCTTCGAAACAGGATATTGCATCATTGGAAAATGAGAGCAGTACCGTAGTGCAGGAAAGTTCAGAAGCAGAAACAACTACAGAAAATAATCAGATAGTTGTTTATTTTTCATGGTCAGGTAATACAGAGGCTGTAGCAAAGGAAATACAGAGTCAGACAGGTGCTGATATATTTAAGATAGTTCCAGTTAAAGCATATTCAAGCAATTACAATGAGGTTGTTGATTATGCCAAGAAAGAGCAGGGAGAAAATGCAAGACCAGAGATTTCAGGAAAGATAGATAACATAAATCAGTATGATGTTATTTATTTCGGTTTCCCTAACTGGTGGGGAGATATGCCTATGATTATGTACAGTTTCCTTGATGATTATGATTTGTCAGGAAAGACAATTGTTCCATTCGTAACAAGCGGTGGAAGTGGATTTTCTAATACAATCAATACAATTAAGAAAATGGAACCAGGAGCAACAGTGCTTAACGGACTTTCACTTGGAAGCTCACAGGCTAAGAATTCTGCAGGTGATGTTGAGAAGTGGCTTGATGAATTAGATTTTGGAAAGTAGACATAAGGAAGAATTGGGTGACCAGTTATGAAGAAAATATCTGCTGCATTTTTAATATGTGCATTGATATTTATGTTAGCTGCATGCGGAAATGTAAATACTGATTCGGAAAATATAAATGGCGAATCTACATATGTCAGACAGGAAAGTTCGACTGCAAATGAAGAGAATAATACAGGCAATAGTATGGATATATTTGTGCCGGCTTTCGATTTCTTGAGCAAAACAGTTAAATTAAATAATGGATATGAGATGCCAATATATGGATTAGGTACATATAGTCTTCATGATGATGAATGTAAACAATCAGTGAAAACTGCATTAAGTAATGGCGTGAGGCTGATAGATACAGCACATGCATATGGAAATGAAAAAGAAGTCGGTGAGGCAATACGGGAATCTGGTATTCCAAGAGAAGAAATATTTGTAATAACAAAAATATATCCTGATCAGTATGATAATCCGGAAGCTGCAATAGATGAGGCATTGGAAAAACTTGATATAGGATATATTGATATGCTTTTACTGCATCATCCGGGAGATGGTGATGTTGAAACATATAAAGCAATGGAAGAAGCAGTGGAACAGGGAAAAGTTCATTCACTTGGTTTGTCTAACTGGTATGTAGATGAAATAAATGCTTTTCTTCCGCGTGTGGAGATTAAACCAGCACTTGTTCAGAATGAAATTCATCCATATTATCAGGAAAATGATGTGATTCCGTATATGCAGATGTCAGGAATAGTAGTTCAGGGGTGGTATCCACTTGGAGGAAGAGGACATACGGCGGAACTTCTTAATGATGAGACTATTTCAGAAATTGCAGTAAAACATGGTAAGACATCTGCACAGATTATATTACGTTGGAGTCTGCAGAAAGGTGTAATTGTTATACCGGGTTCAAGTAATCCAGAGCATATTAAAGAAAATACAGAATTATTTGATTTTGAATTGACAGAAGAAGAAATGGATTTAATTAATTCACTTGACAGAAATGAAAAACATGATTGGTATTAATGGCATAGGAAAAGAGGTGGTTTCAATGAAAAAATTGATAATGTGTGCAATTGCAATGATTACTTTATTAGGTATGGCTTCATGCGGTAAAAAAGAAACTGTTCAATATAAGGATTCAATAGAAAATATTGATGTGTCAGTTGCAGCTGATTCTGAAAAAGAAAATATTCTTATTGCATATTTTTCATGGGCAGATAACACTATTGTTGAAGATGAAGATGCAGCAGTCCAGTCAGCACTTTCACATTATAAATCTATAGGTGACAGTTCTGCCTATAGCGGCACAGATGCTGTTTCGTCTGCAAGTATAGTATCACCCGGAAATACAGCACAGGTTGCCAGTTATATTCAGGAATATTTAGGAGGAGATTTGTTTCCTATAGTTGTGCAGGATTTGTATCCTGATAATTACGATAAATGTCTTGACAGGGCAGCGGAAGAAAAAGCTAAAAAATCAAGACCAGAACTTAAAAATTCTTTAGAAAATATGGATGATTACGACATAATATTTTTAGGATTTCCTAATTGGTGGTCTTCAGCGCCTATGGCTGTTTTTTCATTTATTGAACAGTATGATTTATCTGGAAAGACAATAATACCGTTTTGCTGTCATGGAACGAGTGGAATTGCAAGATGTGTAAGTGATATTGCTGCAGATTTGCCGGAAAATGTTAATGTTTTAAATCCGCTTGGAATATACAGAGCAGATATTAATAATGCAAAGAGCAAGGTAAATGACTGGCTGAGTGGTCTCGGATTTAATCAGAAAGAAAGTGCAGATGGCGGAAAAACATTAATTGCATATTTTTCTAGATGGGGCAATACAGATTTCCCTAAAGATATAGATGCAGCTTCCTCTGCAAGCATAGTTGAATCTGATGGTGACCGTTATGGAACAACAGAATATCTGGCTAGACTTATTCAGAAGAGTACAGGAGGAGATATATATCTTATTAAAACAAAGACGCCATATCCAGCAGATTATAATGAAGTCATAGACCTTAATCATAAAGAGATGGCTGATAATATTGTTCCGGATTTACTTTATACTGATCTGGACATAAATCAATATGATACAGTTTTTATAGGTTATCCTGTATGGGCAACAGGTGTTCCACAAGCAGTGATTTCATTTTTAAAAGAATATGATTTGTCAGGAAAGACAGTAATTCCTTTCTGTACACATGGAGGATACGGGGCTGGTGACAGTTATAATACTATTAAAGAAGCCAGTCATGCATCTAATACACCAGATGGATTAGCGGTAAAAGCAGAAGATGTCATATCTTCGCAAAATGCTGTAAACACATGGCTGAAAAGAATTGAGGTAAAATAATATGGATAATATCAGATTAAATAATGGATTATATATGCCTTTATTGGGATTCGGAGTATTTCAGATAACCGACGGGAAAATGTGCGAGGAAAGTGTATTAAATGCTTTAAAAACAGGTTACAGACTCATTGATACTGCTGCATGTTATGGAAATGAAAGAGCGGTTGGAAATGCAATTAAGAAAAGTGGTATTTCAAGAGAAGAGATATTTATAAGTTCAAAGGTATGGATTCAGGATACAGGTTATGAGGCAACAAAAAAATCATTTATAAAAACATTGGAAAATCTTCAGACAGATTATCTTGATTTATATCTGATACATATGCCATACGGAAATTATCATGGAAGTTGGGAGGCAATGGAAGAGTTGTATCTGGAGGGGCAAATAAAGGCAATCGGTGTCTGCAATTTTTTACCAGACAGATTAACAGACCTTATACTTTCTCATAAGATCATTCCAGCGGTGAATCAGATAGAATTGCATCCATTCTGCCAACAGGAAAAGTTACGTTCTATAATGAATAGATATAAAATAAAGGCAATGGCATGGGCACCATTTGCAGAGGGGCAGAACAACTTATTTTCAAATGAAATACTTACAACTATAGGGAATAAATATGGCAAAACACCTGCGCAGGTTGTACTTAGATGGCTTTATCAAAGTAACATAATTGCTATTCCTAAATCTGTTCATGAAGAACGAATCAGGCAGAATTATGATATATATGATTTTGAATTAACAGAAAAAGATATCACAGATATTCAGCAGATGGATACAGGAAAAAGTCTGATACTTGATGTGCCGGATGTAGAGGAAGTATATCGTCTGCATAATATAAGATTTGAGCAATAATTAAATAAAGTATAAAGGAGAAAACAGAATTATGAAGAAAAATATTGGAGCACAGTTAGCATTATATCCTTGTCCGGTTATTGTGGTTGGAGCAATGGTGAATAATAAACCAACATGGACATTAGTAGCACATGCAGGAACAATGGCTCACAGCCATCTTATGGTTTCATTGGTGCATGCACATTATATTAATCAGGGAATCATTGAAAGCAAGAAGCTGTCTGTTAATATTGTTGATGAATCATGGTTGAACGAAGCTGACAGAATGGGAGTTATCAGCGGAAACAAAGAGGATAAGTCAGAAGCATTTGAATATACAATTGGTGAAAATGGCGCACCATTAATTAATGCTGCAAAGATTTCTGTTGAATGTGAAACAGATGGCAACTATGAACTTGAAGGCTTTGACAACTTTGTCTGCAAAATATTAGCAACATATGCAGATGAATCAGTATTAAACGAGCAGGGTAAGATTGATTATCATGTATTTAAGCCTGTTCTTTTTGAATTCCCTACATATGAGTATTTTAAGGTGGGTGAAAAGGCTGGAGACTGCGCTAAGATGAATTAGTCAAAATGTATTTACAATAATGAAATTACAGGCTATCATTCATTTGGACGCTAGAAGAGATTTCATGCAAATGTAAGTTTCGATGGTGAGTGTATTTTCAGGAGGTGCAGTATGGAGTTACGGGTATTAAAGTATTTTCTTATGACAGCAAGAGAAGAGAATATCACTAAAGCTGCGAAGAATCTTCATATTACACAGCCGACACTTTCAAGGCAATTAATGCAGCTTGAGGAGGAACTTGGAACGAAGCTTTTTGAGAGGAGCAACCATAATATATATCTTACGGAAGATGGAATGCTTCTTCGCAAGCGGGCGCAGGATATTGTCGAGTTGTCAGACAGGGCGAAGAATGAGTTGCTTAATAAGAATAAAGAGCTGACAGGCAGGATGATATTTGGCTGTGGTGAGACAATGTGTGTAAGACAGTTAAGCCGTACAATGGCGGAATTTCAGAAAAGAAATCCAGAGATTAAGTATGAAATATACACAGCGATAGCTGATGAGATTAAGGAGCGGCTGGATAAAGGACTTATAGACATAGGACTTCTGACAGAGCCGGTTGATATTGCCAAATACAATTTCATAAGGCTTAGACAGAAGGAACAGTGGGGAGTGCTTGTAAGAGAAGATTCGTTATTGGCAGATAAGGACAGTGTTACAGCAAATGATTTAGCGGACAAGCCTTTGATTATGGCAAAGAGAAATCTTGTTAAGAGCGAGCTTGAGAACTGGTTTGGAGATACATTTGAAAAGCTGAATATTGCAGGAACTTATAATCTGCTGAATAATGCGGCAACGATGGTTGCCGAGAATATTGGTGCAGCGTTATGCTTTGAACTTGGTGTTCATTATGACGGTTTAAAGTTCGTACCGTTGTCGCCAAGGCTGGAAACTGGAAGTGTGATAGTATGGCAGAAGAATCAGATGCTGTCAGAAGCCACAAAGCAGTTTATTGAAATGCTGAAAGATGATATAGAAATTTAGATATGCTTTTAAAGCATAATATAGGCTGCAAAACAAGTATTAGACATGATAACTGAATAACATGTATATTAAAGATGTCCTTAGGGGCATCTTTTATTAATATAAGGAGAGCAAGCATGACTATAGAAGAAGTAAGCAATCATTACAACATACCAATGGAAGTGTTAAGAATGTATGAGCGCTGGAACCTTTGCTCAGAGGTCAAGAAAGTAATTGAAACATGGAAATATGATGATACAGACCTTGAAAGGCTTGGGCTTATAATGTCACTTCATAATCTGGGATTTAGTAATGAAGAAATTGAAAAATATATGTGCCTTGAATTGAAGGGAGATGAAACTAAAAGAGAAAGAGTTGAACTGATTAAGAAGAAGAGAACAGAACTGTTAGATGGTATTCATGAGAATGAAAAGCGTGTAAGAGAGCTTGATTTTATGAAATACGAGCTGGAAAAGGAGATGGCGGTAATATGAAAAAGAATATTCTGATATGTGTTTTGACAATAATAGCGCTTATGGCAACAGCATGTGGTGGGAGAAAAACAGAACAGGTAAATGATAGCAAGGAGTATAATGATAGTTCTATGGAGAGTACAGTTGAAGAAAGTTCAGTAAAAGAGAGCGATACAGTAGAGATAACAGAAAAAGAGAAAAATACAGACTATACAACAGACGATAAAAAAATTAAAATAATAACACCAGATGGAGATATCGTAATAAGATTAGAAAATAATTCAGCAAGTGATGATTTGTTAAATTATTTACCTATGACAGTAAACTTTGAAGATTTCAATAATACAGAAAAGATAAGTTATATAGATGAAAAATTAGATACAAGTCATGCAGTAACTGAATATGTTCCGGTCGCTGGATCATTTGCATATTACATTCCATGGGGAAATCTTTCAGTGTTCTATGAGGATTTCCGCCAGTCATCTGGACTTGCTTCGTTAGGAACAGTTGAGTCCGGTATGGAATACGTTAAGACACTGGATAATTATGGAACAGTCACAATAGAAAGATTGGGGGATTAGTATGAAGAAACATATAAAGATAGTAATAGACATCTGCATGAGCCTGATACTGCTTTTCGTTATGGCATATCAGGTTACAGGCGACAAATATCACGAATTTCTGGGCGCAGGAATGTTAGTGCTTTTTATAGCACACAATGTACTTAACTTTAAGTGGTACAGCCACATTTTTAAAGGAAAGTATTCAGCAGTAAGAGTGTTAAGAGTAATTGTGAATCTGGCAACTTTAGTGGCAATTCTTCTTACCGGCTACAGCGGAATTGTTATGTCGCAGCATGTATTCGCATTTCTTCCGATTAATGGCGGGATGATGACTGCAAGAAAACTGCATCTTTCATGCTCATACTGGGCATTTGTTATGATGAGTGTTCATCTTGGACTTCACTGGAACATGGTTGCAGGAAAGATTAAGACTCACAATAAGATAGTGGTATGGGCAATAAGAATTGTGATGACAGCAATAGCTGTATATGGGGCATATCTGTTTGGAAGTTCCAACATATATTCGTATATGTTCCTGAGAACACATTTTGCAATGTTTGATTACAGCCAGTCAGCGGCAGTCGTATTGTTACACAATATTATAATGATGGCAGCATGGGTGTATGCAGGGTATTACCTTAATAAAGGACTTATAAAGCATGAAAATGCGCCTTATGTGCTGCTTGCAGCACTTGTTCTTGTTGTGAGCATAGTGAGTGCACCTAAGTCAGCTTATGAAAGCTCAGGATGGGGTGGACAGACTGGAACACAGGGTGGTTCTTCATGGACACCAAGTGATTCGATGGGACAGTCACAGACAGGGGGCAGTACTATGAAAGATGTAGACGACGGATTTGTACATATAGCAGGTGGAACATACACTATGGGAAGCCCTGAAACAGAGAACTGGCGCGGTTCGGACGAGACACAGCATGAGGTTACAGTCAGCTCATTTTACATGAGCCCATATGAACTTACACAGGCAGAATATGAAAAAATAATGGGTGAGAATCCAAGCACATTTTCAGGAGAGAATCTTCCAGTTGAGAATGTATCATGGCTTGATGCGGTTAATTTCTGTAACAAGTTAAGCGAGGCAGCAGGACTCACACCTGTATATACAATTGATGGCAGCAATGTATCATGGGACAGAAGTGCCAACGGTTACAGACTTCCAACTGAAGCTGAGTGGGAGTATGCATGCAGGGCTGGCACAACAACACCATTTAATACTGAAACTTCAATAAGCGCAGAGGAAGCCAATTATTACGGACATTATCCATATGATATAGAAGAGAATTATTTTAACCAGAGCAATCTTACAACGAAGCCGGGCGAATACCGCCAGACTACAGTTGCGGTTGACAGCTTTGAACCTAATGCATGGGGATTATATAACATGCATGGCAATGTAAGTGAATGGGTGTGGGATTATTACGGAGCTTATGATGGCAGTGTATCTGACAATCCGACAGGTCCGGCACAGGGAAGCTTAAGAGTATACCGCGGAGGCGGCTGGAATGATTTTGCCAAGAATATGAGAAGTGCATATCGTGCGACACTTGAGCAGGAAAAGGCAACATTTAATGTAGGAATCCGTCTTGTAAGAAATGCTGATACTTCTGTTACCGGAATTGTAGGAAGTAATGCAAATGTGTCTGATAACGGTACTAATGGTGCTGGAAAGACGCTTATTGTATATTTCTCATGGGGTGGAAACACAAGACAGATTGCAAGAGAAATACAGTCACAGAGCGGAGCGGATATATTTGAGATAACACTTAAGAATCCATATTCTACAGATTATAATACAGTGCTTGATCAGGCACAGCATGACCAGAGCATACAGGCACGACCTGAGATTAACGGAAGAGTTGATAATATTGAAGATTATGATACAATTTTGTTAGGTTATCCTAACTGGTGGGCTTCAATTCCAATGCCGATTGCAACATTTCTTGAAAGCTATGATTTGTCAGGAAAGACAATAATACCTTTCTGTTCACATGGCGGAGGAAGATTTGGACAGAGCCTTACAGCAATTGCAAAGCTTGCTCCATCATCAAAGATGGGAACACCACTCTCAATTCATTATACAGGTGGCAGCAGCATGCCGTCAGACGTTGCACAGTGGCTTAAGGATAATGGAATACAGTAAATATACATAGAAAATATACATAGAAAGGCGGGCGGATTCATTATGGAATATGTAAAATTAGGCAATACAGATATTAATGTTTCAAAGGTGTGTGTTGGATGCATGAGTTTCGGAAAAGCAGGAACAATGCATGACTGGACACTTGATGAGAATGAGACAGAGGCTATGGTCAAGCATGCGCTTGAGCTTGGAATTAACTTCTTTGATACGGCTAACTGCTATTCTGCAGGTACGAGTGAGGAATACCTTGGAAAAGCTATCAGTAAAAATGTATCAAGAGATAAAGTGGTAATTGCATCTAAGGTGTATTTTAATGATGGCAGATTGTCTAAGGAAGCAATAATGCGAGAGATAGACGGCACATTAAAAAGGCTTGGAACAGATTATCTTGATCTGTACATAATACACAGATTTGATTATGACACACCAATAGAAGAGACAATGCAGGCTTTGGATGAGCTTGTAAAGGCGGGAAAGGTAAGGGCATTAGGCGCTTCTGCAATGTATGGATACCAGTTCTATAATATGCAGATGGCAGCTAAAGATAACGGCTGGACTCCATTTTCAACAATGGAGAACCACTACAATCTTCTTTACAGAGAAGATGAAAGAGAGCTTATACCAATATGTAAGCAGATGAATGTATCTCTTATGCCATACAGTCCGCTGGCAGCAGGACATCTTGCACGCCCACAGTGGACCTCTGAATCACTAAGGGGCAAGACAGACCGTGTTGCAAAAGGCAAATATGATAATATGGAAGAACAGGACATGCACATTGTAAACCGTGTACATGAGCTTTCAGAAAAATATAACTGTAAAATGTCACAGATAGCTTTAAGCTGGCAGTGGGCAAAGGGCGTAGCGTCTCCAATCGTAGGTGCAACAAAGCAGCAGTATCTTGATGACGCAGCACAGGCACTTGATGTAAAGCTTACAGGAGAGGATATTGCATATCTTGAGGAAATGTATGTACCGCATAAAATTGTTGGTGCAATAGATAAGAATCCGGCTCAGGGAGTTGTGCTTCTTGATGAGAAAAAATAGAGTGAAAATATAGTGGCACTATTGCCAGATTCCAACGGCTCTTTGACAATACTATAATAACCGTGATATTATATTACATTATACGGGTAGTTATAAGTAAATAATATATAGGCAGGTACAGCATATGACAACTAAGGAATGTTTTGATGCAATGGGATCAGATTATCAGGGGGTTTTAGAAAGATTTTCAAGTGAAGCTCTTGTTAAGAAGTTTGCATTAAAGTTTTTAGATGATAACAGCTATTCTAATCTTAGAGATGCCTTAGCTGAGGGAAATGTGGAGAATGCATTCAGGGCAGCACATACACTTAAAGGTGTCTGTCTGAATCTTGGATTTGATAATCTGTATAAGGTTAGTTCAGATATTACAGAAATCTTACGTGCAGGCGAACTGACAGGAACCAAAGAAGCATTTGAAAAGGTTAAGGAACAGTATAATATAACAGTTAATGCAATTAAAGCTATTGATTAGTTAGTGTACTATTGTGTCAAGGAGCACGTTGGATATGGTATCAGATTATGTTATGACAAAAGAACAACTGGGTGAACAGGTGAAGTCTTTAAGAAAGATATTTGATGTTGTCCGTTTTCTTGATGCTAAGACTCTGCATCTTGTGAGCGATGATGGACATGAAGTTATGTGTGAATGTTTTGATTTCTGGAAGAAAGATCACAGATGTGATAACTGTATTTCCAAAAAGGTTGCAGAGTCAAAGCAGGAAAAGACTAAGCTTGAGTATGTTGACTCAGAGTTATATCAGGTTATTTCAAGGTATGTTGAGGTTGATGGCAATGGCTATGTTATGGAACTTGTCAAGAAGCTGGATAGTGACAGTCTGATTGATAATGAAGGTTCAAGAAAGCTTATGGATAATCTGACAGGACTTAAGCATAAGCTTTATGAAGATGTACTTACTGGTGCTTACAATAGAAGATATTTTGAAGAAGAAGTAAAGAATATTGGTAAAGCAGTAGGCATTGCAATTATTGATCTTGATGATTTTAAGATATATAACGATACATATGGACATGGTGTTGGAGATACAGCATTATCAACAACGGCAAGTGTTATAAGACAGTGTATAAGAAAGTCAGATATACTTATCAGATATGGTGGGGATGAATTCCTTCTTGTATTACCAGAAGTAAAGGAAGATATTCTTGATGACAAGCTGCAGCAGATTCAGAGAAAGATACATGCTACAGAGATACCAGGATACCCTAATGTACATTTATCTGTAAGTATAGGTGGAATAGTATGTGAAGATGGTTCAATTGAAGAGGCAGTAGCTAAAGCTGACCGTCTTATGTATCATGCCAAGAATAAGAAGAATATGGTTGTTACAGAGCAGGATATTGATGAAGATATTAATTCACCATCAGGCGAGAACAGTTATTCATCAGTCAGACAGAATATTCTTATTATTGACGATAACAGAACCAACAGGGAACTTCTGAAAACAATGCTCGATCATGAGTATAATGTTATTGAAGCTTCAGGAGGACCTGAAGGTTTAGAGATAATGAAGGCAGAAGAATATGATTTTGCTGTTGTTCTGCTTGATATTATAATGCCGGGTATGGACGGCTTTACTGTTATGGCGGAGATGAGAACTGACAGCAGGATGAAGGATATTCCTGTTATTATGATATCTACGGAAGACAGTAACAGTACAATAAGAAAAGCATATGATCTTGGCGTTGCTGATTATATAAGCAGACCATTTGATTCAAGAATAGTATATAGAAGAGTATCTAATGTTATTAAATTATATGCGAAACAAAGAAGACTTATGGACCTTGTAACTGAGAATATTCAGGACAAGGAAAAGAACAATCAGATGATGATTGGAATATTGAGCCATATTGTAGAATTCAGAAATGGCGAGAGTGGCCAGCATGTATTACATATTAACCAGATTACACAGATGCTTCTTGAGACATTAGTTAAGAAGACTGATAAGTATAACCTTACATGGCATGACAGATTCATCATTGCAACAGCGTCAGCACTTCATGATATCGGAAAGATTGGAATTCCAGAAGAGATTCTTAACAAGCCGGCAAGACTCACAGATGAAGAGTTTGAGACTATGAAGAAGCATACCGTAATAGGTGAAGATATTCTTAGAGAACTTGATATGTATCAGGACGAGAAGCTTGTTCAGGTTGCCATGCAGATATGCCGTTCACATCATGAAAGATATGATGGAAAGGGATATCCGGATGGTCTTAAAGGAGAGGATATCCCTATCTGTGCACAGGTGGTTTCAGTTGCTGATGTATATGATGCACTTACAAGTAATCGTGTATATAAGAAAGCATATTCACATGAGAAAGCAATGCAGATGATTCTGAACGGTGAATGTGGTACATTTAACCCATTGCTTCTGGATTGTCTTATAGAGATTCAGGACAGACTCTAGTCAGTTGTGTGCTTTAAGAAGCTGATAAGTTTCTTGGCAGCGATGCTTTCAGTATGTCTTGATTCCCTTATAAGGACAATGTCCCTGTCAGGTGCAGATTCGTGCAGATTGATTGGAAATATTTCACCACGCATTATATACTCTGAAGCAAGCTGTTCAGGGTAGAATCCAAGTCCTAAGTTGGACTGAACCATTGCGAGAACCTGGTCTGTTGTAGATGCTTCCATATCAAGGTTGAAGTGCAGGTCATTATCATAGAAGAACTTGGTGTAGTGGTCGTGTGTACCTGTTCCTTCAGCAAGACTTATAAAAGGATATTCCTGCAGTTCTTCAAGATGAAGCGTTCTGTTATAAAGCTGCTGGTATTTCGGACCGGCAATAAGTATGTCGTGGAACGAGCACAGACTTTCAGCTTTCATATCATTAGTTAAATTAACCGGTGTGGTTACGACTGCGAAGTCTACCAGACCGGTTTTTAATGCATTAACTGCCTGATTGGTAGAGTGGTTGGTAAGCTTTATCTTGACATCAGGGAAAAGCTCTGTGAATTTCTCGAGTTTCTTAAGAAGAAATATTCTTAATGCAATCTCACTCACGCCGATACAGATAGTACCGCCCGAAAGACTTTTGCTTTTAATAATTGCATTCTCGGCATCTTCAAGCTGTTTCATTGCAATAGATACATGGGAATATAATGTAGAGCCTTCGGGAGTAAGTGTAATTCCTTTATGCGAACGGTTGAGAAGCTTGCAGTCAAGCTCATTTTCCAGTATATTCATACAGCGTGTTATGTTGGGCTGGTTATTATCCAGCATTCGTGCTGCTTTCGAAAAACTCTTGTATTTTGCTACATAGTAAAATATTCTGTAATAATCAAGTGTCATAACAATTCTCCAATATATAATATTTGTATAAGTGGCATACTAAATATACATTTTACATATTGAAAATGCAAGACTATAATTGTAGAAAAAGATGAAAGAAGGCATCGGTATGTTATTTAAGAAAAAGACATTAGATGAAAAACTGGAGAAAGATGTAAAGCGTGGTGACTGGTATGCACTTCAGGAAAAGGTGATGGGAACAAAGGAAGAGAAGATTGCAGCAGCCAAAGCATTAGCAGGAAGTGACAGTCAGAACAGCATTGATCTGTTATTAAGACTTGTTGATAATGAAGATGAAGATATTATATATGCAGCGTGTGAGTCATTAAGAAAAGTTGGTTCTGATCATGATACAGCAGATTTACTTGCGCGTATGAGTAAGATTCCAGAAGATAAAACAACCTTAAGAGAAGAGATAAGCAAGACTGTTCAGGAGCTTCATCACAGACGTTAAAAACATATATTTTACCAGTTATTTACATAACGGAAATGTAATGAAAAAATAATGGGTACAAATCAAGAAATCACTTGATTTGTACCCGTTTTTGATATTAAATATAGAGTGGTTGCATAGTCCGTGGACAATTGTAACAAAGGATGTTAATTGCGGAGGTTAGATATGTCGGGTAAATCAGAGAATATAATAGAACTTAAACATATCAGTAAGGTATACAGTGATAATGGATTTAAAGCAGTTGATGACTTTAATCTTGAGGTAAAACGTGGGGAATTCGTAACATTTTTAGGACCATCAGGATGTGGTAAGACAACAACGCTTAGAATGATAGCCGGATTTGAACTTCCGACAGACGGACAGATACTTCTTAACGGAGAGGACATATCACAGCTTCCAGCTAATAAAAGACCGATTAATACTGTGTTTCAGCGTTATGCGCTGTTTCCACATATGAATATATATGAAAATATTGCATTTGGACTTAAGTTAAAGAAGCTCCCTAAAGAAGAAATCAGAAAAAAGGTTAAGCATGTTCTTGATATGGTTGATCTTGAAGGCTTCGAGGACAGAAAGATATCTACACTTTCAGGTGGACAGCAGCAGAGAATCGCAATTGCAAGAGCGCTTGTCAATGAACCTGAGATTCTTATGCTTGATGAACCACTTGGAGCGCTTGATTTAAAGATGCGTAAGGAGATGCAGATTGAGCTTAAGAATATGCATGACCAGCTTGGAATTACATTTATATATGTAACACATGACCAGGAAGAGGCACTTACAATGTCTGATAAGATTGTTGTTTTATCAGAGGGTAAGATTCAGCAGATAGGTACTCCTGAGGATATATACAACGAGCCTAAGAATGCATTTGTTGCCGACTTTATCGGTGAAAGCAACATTTTCAAGGGCATCATGACAGGTCATATGAAGGTAAGATTCTGTGGTGGAGAGTTCGTTGGAATGGATGACGTTCCAGAGGGAACTTTAGTTGATGTTGTTATCAGACCGGAAGATGTAATTATTACAAAGCCAGAGGACGGAACTGTTGTCGGTGAGGTTACATCTGTTATATTCAAGGGCATGCATTACGAGGTTGCTGTTGAATCTGGAAAGTATGAGATGATAATAAGAACAACCAAGTGTTATCATGTCGGAGATACTGTTGGTATGCAGCTTGAGCCTGACGGAATCCATGTAATGCTTGCTGAGGACCATACTACAAGCTTTGTGACAACTATTAACGGTGATTATACACTTGATTTTAACGGTAAGGTAATTAACTGTGACCTGACTAAAGTTATTCCTAAAACTAAGATGGTGAATGAAGTACTTGTTGACGAGAACGGTGAGAATGTCGATGTTTCCAAGTTCAGGGTTGTTGTTTCAATCCAGCCTGATGATATTGAGATGAGCGATGATGTAACAGCAGGTCTTGTGTCAGGTAAGATTATTAACCTTATCTATAAGGGTGACCATTACAGCTATGTAATAAGAACTGAGTATGGTCATGACCTTATTGTAGATGATGAATATCTCTGGAATATGGACGATCAGGTTGGTCTTATCATGCCTGAAGACAAGATGAAATTCCAGTTGAAGAAGTAGGGGGGTAAGAAAATGTCATTTTCACGCAAATATCTTGGAATCCCTTACGGGCTGTTCCTTATATTATTTGTTGCAGCACCATTGCTGGTTCTTGTATATTATGCATTTACTAATGGACAGGGACAGTTCAGCATGGTTAATCTGCAGAACTTTTTTACAGACCCTAACACACTTGGAACTCTGTGTTACAGTCTTGTGCTTGCATTCGTTGCAACTGCGGTCTGTCTTATAATTGCTTATCCTGTAGCGTATATACTTGCACAGAGTAAGTTAAAGAGAAAGGCAGTAATACTTCTGCTTTTCGTTATGCCTATGTGGATTAACTTCACATTAAGAATTACAGCACTTAAAGAGATATTATCAATGATTGAGGGAAATCTTGCCTATTATCCATTTATCAATACGATAATAGGAATGACTTATGATTTTCTTCCATTCATGATACTTCCTTTATATACAACTCTTTCAAAGCTTGATAAGAGTGTAATAGAAGCTGCTTCTGACCTTGGTGCGGATAATTTTCAGACATTTATCAAGGTTATACTGCCATTGTCAGTGCCGGGAATCGTGAGTGGTGTATCAATGGTATTTCTTCCAGCCATGACTAACTATGTAGTTCTTGATATGCTCTATAACAGCACATATATCATGGGTAGTCTTATTGGAAGTTATTTCAGTGCATATGACTGGCACAACGGCTCAATGATAGCCTTAATCCTGCTTGTTATCATATGCATTGTCACTCTGGTTTCAGGTGATAAAGATTCAGAAAATGCTGGAAGAGGAGGACTTGTATAATGAAGAAATTTCTGAAATATATGATTATATGCATTGTCCTTTTATTCATGTATATTCCGATTCTTGTACTTGCAGTATACAGTTTTACTGATGCTGCCAATATCGGACCGATACATTCATTCTCAATGCACAATTATGTGACGCTTTTTACGACGCCGGAACTTATTAATATGATAGCGGGTTCTGTATTGCTTGCTATTGGAAGCGCAGTACTTGCAACAATACTTGGAACAACAGGTGCGATTGGTGCATTTTATTCCAAGGGCAAGGTTAAGGGTACAATGTCAGTACTTAATCAGGTTCCTGTTGTCAATGCAGATGTAGTTACAGGTTTTTCTATCTGTATTCTTCTTGTAGTAGTATTAGGTGTAAGCAAGGATACTTATATTCCGCTTGTTGTTGGTCACGTTATACTCAGTGCACCATTCGTATATCTGGCTGTTGTTCCTAAGCTAAAGCAGATGGATCCAAGCCTGTATGAGGCAGCACTTGACCTTGGTGCAACACCTGCGTATGCACTTTTTAAGATAATAATACCTCAGATTGCTTCAGGTATAGCATCAGGATTTGTTATGGCAATTACATTGTCACTTGATGATTATTTCGTTGCAACATATACGAAGCCGGCAACATTTGACACAATAAGTACTTATGTTGTTAATGCTACGAAGGGTTCACAGACTGATATTAAGACAGCCTTGTGGGCTTTATCTACAATTATATTTCTTATTGTTATTGTAGTTGAGATTGCAATTAATCTTGCTCCAGCAAGAAAAGCTGTAAGAGAGGAGGCTGGGGCTGATGAATAAGATTATTGGAAAGATAAATGCAGTGGTACTTGCAGTTTTAATGGCTGTAAGCGGCGTGGCAGCCGTTACAGGAGTGTTTGATACAAACCGTGTTACAGCAGAGGCGGCAGACGATACAATCGTTCTTCGTGTATGTAACTGGGAAGAATATATCGATACCGGTGACTGGGATGATGAAGATACAATCGACCTTGAAAGCGGAAGCATCAAAGGAGAGAATTCAATAATTACTGATTTCGAGAACTGGTATTATGAGAATTACGGCAAGAAAGTTAAAGTTCAGTACAGCTGTCTTGGAACGAACGAGGAGCTGTACAACATGCTTACTCTTGGTGATGATTATGATGTAATCTGTCCTTCAGAATATATGATAATGAAGCTGATGGCAGAGGAGTGGCTTGAGCCGTTTTCAGATGATTTCTATGATACATCAGTTGCCAATAATTATTATGCTAAGGGTGTATCTCCATTTATCAAGAAAACATTTGACGAGAATAAGATTAACGGCGAGTCATGGAGCCGTTATGCTGCAGGATATATGTGGGGTGTAACAGGAATTGTATATAATCCTGATAAGGTTACAGAAAAAGAAGCGTCTACATGGACAATAATTGATAACAGCAAGTTCAGACGTCAGATAACAATTAAGGATAATGTAAGAGATTCAATGTTTGCCGCTGTTGGAGCAATTAAGGCAGACAAGTTAAAGTCAGCGTCGTTCATTAACAGTCCTGATTATCATGAAAGACTTGCGGCTGAGATGAATGATACATCAGAGGCAAATGTTGATAAGGTTCAGGAGTATCTCCAGTCAGTCAAGGATAATGCCTATTCTTTTGAGACAGACAGTGGTAAGGCTGACATGATAACAGGCAAGGTAGTTGCAGGTTATCAGTGGTCAGGAGATGCTGTATATACTATGGATCAGGCTGACGAAGATGATTTCCAGCTTAATTTCGCAGTACCAGAAGAATGTACTAACCTTTATTTTGACGGCTGGGTAATGTTAAAGTCAGGAATTAATGGTAATTCCGAGAAGAAGCAGGCAGCACAGAGCTTCATTAACTTCTTATCAATGCCAGAAAATGCTGTAAGAAACATGAGCTATATCGGATATACATCAGTTATATCAGGTGGCGACAGTGATGTTGTATTTGATTATGTAAAGTGGAATTATGGAGCTGAAGAAGGCGATACAGATGTTGTAGATTATCCTCTTGGATATTTCTTCTCAGGAGATGCTGATGATGAGAGATATATACTTAAAGTTCCAAGAGAACAGACATACAGACAGTTATCAGCCCAGTATCCGACACAGGAAGTTATGGATAGAAGCGCTATTATGCAGTATTTTGATGCAGAAGAGACAACAAGAATCAACCAGATGTGGATTAATGTAAGATGTTACAACATAAAGAATGTTCCAGTGTGGGTATGGGTTCTTGCAGGAATTGTTGTCGCAGCTTTAATAGCATTATCTGTAAAACTTAAGATTAATAAGAAATATCAGTAATAAGCATTTGATTATAAATTGACAAATAAACAAATGTTGCTATGATATAAGTCAAACAGAATCAATCTGTAAAACAGTGCAAAGGAGCACAGAATTTCTGAGCAATCAGAGGTTCTGTGCTTTTTCTTTTGCAGAATGGAGGAAATTATGGCAACAGAATCAAGTATTATGGACTCTAACAGTTTTAAGGAAGAATATGCAGATATGTTAAGTCCTAAAACCAGAGAAATGATTGGTAAAAGAGAAAAATATCTTGGTGGAGCATACAGACTTTTTTATAGAAAGCCTCTTAACATTGTCCGTGGAGAAGGAGATTATCTCTGGGATGATGAAGGAAATAAATATCTTGACATGTACAACAATGTAGCAGGTGTTGGACACTGCAATCCTGCTGTTGTCAATGCAGTTACAGAGCAGATGAAAACACTTAACACACATACAAGATATCTTCATGAAAAGATTCTTGATTACAGTGAGGAACTGCTCGCACTTATGCCTGATGAGATTAATAAGATAATGTATATGTGTACAGGTTCAGAAGCCAACGACCTGGCACTCCGTGTAGCAGAAGCCTATACAGGCGGTACAGGTATAATTATCACACAGGAGGCATATCACGGAACAAGTGCTTTAACATCAGGCTGTTCACCTTCCCTTGGAGCAGGCCAGCCATTACTTCCTAATGTTAGACTTATAACAGCACCTGATTATTACCGTCATGGTGGAACTTCGGAAGAATTCACAGCATGGTATGAGTCAGAGATGCAGAAGACAATAGATGAATTAAATGAGGCAGGATATAAGTTCTCATGTTTCCTTGCTGATTCGATATTCTCATCAGACGGTATATATCCTGACCCAGTAGGTTTCTTAAAAGCTACAATAGATGTTGTACATAAGAATGGCGGTGTATTCATAGCTGATGAGGTTCAGCCGGGATTTGCAAGAACCGGACAGGCATTCTGGGGATTTGCAAGACACGGAATTGTCCCTGATATGATAACAATGGGCAAGCCTATGGGTAACGGAATCCCAATCTCAGGACTTGCAGCCAAGGAAGATGTACTTGCAGCCTTCAGCGACAAGCTTCCTTACTTTAATACATTTGGCGGTAATCCGGTATCAATAGCCGCAGCACAGGCAGTTCTTAAATATATTAAAGAGGAGAATCTGCAGGAACACTGTAAGAAAGCAGGCGGTGAACTTCTTAAGGCGCTTAAAGAGGTACAGGAGCGACATCCTGAGTCAGTAGGTGATGTAAGAGGAGCAGGATTGTTCTTAGGATTCGAATTCGTAAAGAATGATGGCAATAAGACACCTGATAAGGATATGGCACTGAATGTAATTGAGATGTTAAGAGACGAGCATATTCTTACATCTGTTATAGGACATTACGGCAATATCTTAAAGCTTCGTCCACCAATGGTATTCTCAGAGAAGGATATTGACTGGTTTGCATCATCATTGGATAAATGTATTACTAAACTTGAGAATAAATAAAAAATTAAATTGAAAAAATCGGACACGGGTATTAAATATCTGTGTCCGGTTTTGCATATAACAAAAATTTTACTGAAGATTTACATAGGGATGATTATGAATTTACCACATAGGGATATAGTTAGGACAATTCGTTGCACAACAGTATACGAATAAATATATCTCATTATGTGGAGGAAAAAATGAAGAGAAGTAAGAACTTATTAAGAAAAGGTGCAGCACTGGCTGCAATGTCAACAATACTTGTAAGCCAGGCACCACTTATTAATGCATTTGCATATGGTGAAGAGAATGTCAGTGGAAGCACATTCAAGCAGGATACAGATAATTCAGCTGATTTCCAGAACTGGCTTTCTAATGTATGGCAGGGAGGAGAAAATGCTTACGCACAGACTGAAAATGTAGCATTAACTCCAGGAACTAACGCATCAGCACTTAATTTCTCATGGTATTCAGCAGGAAAAGGAACACCAGCAGTTAAGGTATGGAAGGACGGAGCTAAGTCATCAGCAAAGGTCGTAACAGGTAATGCAGAGGCTATCAGCGCAGAGAACTGGCAGGGTAAGTCATACAGCGCAGCTAATAAGGTAAGCATAGCTGATTACTTTGAAGAGAATACACAGTACCATTACCAGTACACAGATAATTACACAGGAGAAGACAGTGTATGGTCTACTGAGTATGATTACACAACTAAGGCAACTGATAAGTTTTCAGTAATTCTTACTGGTGACCCACAGGTTGGTGCTTCAGGAAGCAGCTCAGATTATTCAGCTAATGATGCCAGTGTTGCAAGAGATGCATATAACTGGAACAAGACAATGCAGCAGGCATTAAAGACATGTCCTAACGCTTCATTCCTTTTATCAGCAGGTGATCAGATTAATCAGTCTGGCGCAACTAAGACTGATGATAAGAAGACAAGAGAAAGTGAGTATGCCGGATATCTTTATCCATCAGTATTCAGAAGCCTTCCAATCGCTGCAACAATCGGTAACCATGATATGGCTGGTTCAGATTATTCAGCACATTTTAACAATCCTAATTCAGAGGATAAGTTAGGAAGCACAGAGGCAGGAAGTGATTTCTACTTTAACTATGGAGATGTATTATTTATTTCATTAAACAGCAACAACCGTAATCAGGAAGAGCACAGAACTCTTATGAATAAGGCTATCGCAAGCAATCCTGATGCTAAGTGGAAGGTTGTAATATTCCATAGTGATATCTATGGTTCAGGACAGCCACATGCAGATACAGATGCTGCTACTAACAGAATTATATTTGCACCATTAATGGACGAGTTCAACATTGATGTATGTCTTACAGGACATGACCATACATTCTCAAGAACTTACCAGATTCTTGATGGTAATGTTGTTGATTATGATATAAGCAATAATTCAGTAACTAACCCAGAGGGAACACTTTATATTACAACAGGTTCAGGCTCAGGTTCTAAGTACTACAATCTGCTTAACTATACTCCATACTACATAGCAGAGAGAACTAATGCATGCCTCCCATCATTCTCAACAATTGATTTCTCAAGCGGTTCACTTACTATCAAGACATATGATTATAATGGTAATAAGTATGCTGATGATTTCACAATCAATAAGACTAATACAGACATGTCAGTAGATGAGGTTATTAGTAACGCAGAAGCTTTAATTAACAGCACAGAGGTTAATTATACAGAAGCCAGCATGAATTCTCTTAAGAATGCACTTTCAGCATTAAAGAAGATTAAGGCAGCATATACAACAGCAGAAGACCCTATGGTTGCAGACATTACAACTAATTATGGCAAGGATACTGACAGAGTATCAGGATATGGTTCAGTAAAGAACGCAGCAGATAAGTCAACATCTGAAAGTGGAAAGAGCGTTAACAGATTCAAGAAGGGTACATCAACACTTCTCGATAAGACAATCTATACACAGGTAGAAGAGGGCTTACAGGCACAGCTTGCAGATTATAAGGCAGAGAATGCTCCTAAGATTGATGGTAATGCATTAGAAGAGGCTAAGACAGCAGTTGTCAATGCAATCAATGCACTTACTGTACAGGATAACAATACTGTAACAGACCCATCTGCATCAGGCGAAAACTCTACAACAGATAATGGCAAAGCTCCACAGACAGGAGATAACATGCTTGCAAGAGTATATGCTTACATAGCTGCCGCAGCTGCAGGTATCGGAGCTGTTATAGTTGGAATCAGAAAGAAGGAAGACATTTGCGAAAAATAATAGACACATTTGGTAAATACCTTGTTGTGGCACTTATTATGATTGCAATGTTCTTATTCTACACCAGTGTAGAAAGAAAACCACTGCTCGCCAAGGACAATACTAAGTTCGTTAAAGCAGTGGTTATACAGAATGATAATGAAGACCTTCAGGCTGCCGCTGACTTAGACAGCGGCGACAGCCAGGAGGTTGTTTTGCGTATCACATCAGGAAAACACAAGGGAGAAGAAGTAAAAGCGTACAGTCTTAACGGATATCTGTACGGAGCCAACTGTAAGGTTGGAACAAGAGTAATAGCTAATATAGGTGAATATAATGGAAACCTCTCAGCCAATGTATATAACTATGACCGTGAACCGGAGATAATTGCTTTATTGGCAGCATTTTTCGGACTTATGTGGCTTGTTGGAGGAAAGAAAGGCTTTAATTCAATACTTGCACTTATATTCACATTTGCAGTTGTAGTAATGCTGTACATTCCGATGATGTATATAGGTGTGTCACCATTCATTGCAGCTACATTATCAGTTGTCATAATTACGCTAATAACATTTATTCTGCTTGCAGATTTCCAGAAGAAATCAATCGGTGCGATGCTTGGAACAATAGCCGGAGTAGTTGTATCAGGTCTTATAGCACTTGCTTTCGGTCGTTTTGGACATGTGACAGGATACAATGTTGATGATATAGAGAATCTTATATATGTAGGTCAGAATTCCAAGCTTGATATAGGTGGCATGTTATTTTCAGGAATTCTTATTGCATCACTTGGTGCAGTAATGGATGTTGCAATGTCAGTTTCATCATCATTACATGAAATTAAAGAAAACAGACCAGACATATCAGCAAAGGAAATGTTCCGTTCAGGAATCAACATTGGCCGTGACATGATAGGAACAATGTCTAACACACTTATTCTTGCTTATGTAGGAGGAAGTCTCGGACTTGTCATGATTATATACGCATATTCATACCAGATGCACCAGATACTTAATATGTACTCAGTTGCGATTGAGATAATGCGCGGAATATCGGGAACAATGGGTATAATACTTACCGTGCCGATAACTTCATTCATAATGTCAGTTCTGCTGACAGAGAAGGGGAAGAAGTGATTGCTTTTAGGAAGACTGTTTTCAGTTGGCATAAGAGGAAGCTTGTGATTTGCTGAAAACCTACTAAAAGTGATATGCGCGATATTCTGGTAGGTCTTTGGAAGGAAGCTTTTAAGATGTGGAGAGGCAGAAACCTACTAAGAGGGCAGATATATCAAGTTTAGTATGTTTTTTCAGTTAAGATGTGGCTCTTCCGGAGAATAATTGTTGAGAAAAGCCTACTAGAAGTGATATGCGCGATATTCTAGTAGGTCTTTAGAAGAAAGCTTTTAAAATGAGGAGAAGCGGAAACCCACTAAGCGGGCAGATATATCAAGTTTAGTATGCTTTTTTCAGTTGAGATGTGGCTCTTCCAAAGAATAATTGAAGGGAAAGACCTACTAAAATGTATCTGGATAATGGATGTGTACGTTTAATTGTTGAAATCAACGTATTAAGTTGGAAAATATACCTACGAAATTAGTGATTCATAGGCGCTTAGTGGGTTTTCGTCAACAGGCTCTTACTGGCAGCTGTTGCCAACATATTTTCGCCGATAGGCTTTTGACAATATATTCGCCGGCAGGCTCTGCTAAAAGGTTTTCAATCAATTCATTTTAATTAACAGATATGCTTAAACAGAATAAAATGATATAATACTCCCAGAAACTACTAAATGCAGTTAAGGGGGATTTATGTCAGATACAGTATTAATAGAGGAAGAAAAAGATATAGAACATATAGCAGCAAGGAAAGTAGCCGTCATCAGGAGGAAGATGATGGCTGCTTTTTGTGTTATGGCGGGAATTGCAATACTTATAGTTGCAGCTACGACTGGGTTTTATGAATTGAAATTCAGGGCGCTGGCAGCAGGACTGTATAACATAGATGAAAAATCAGGAGAATATCTGATAGATATGATGTTTTATAACAGGTATTCATTAAGTGATGTATCAAAGTATAAGAATGTGGTCATGGAATGTGGGTATACAGAAAATGGTGCATCATATATGTATTTCAGAAGCGGTCAGTGGATAATTACAGTGACAGGTATAGTTATAATTGCGATTGTGATGGCAGTATGCATAAGGATGATTGTAAAAATCGGACATAATGATATCTATTCATATGTTATTAATCTTGGAGCAGAGAACCAGCAGTTAAAGAAAAAGCAGAAAGCAGATGAAAGATTTCTTGTTGAGCGTAACGAGAAACTGCAGAATTTTACAGAGAATATTGCACATCAGATAAAGACACCACTTACTGCATTGAGCCTTGCGTTGGACAGGTTAGAGGAGAGCGGTGAGAACAGAGAACTCCTTGAAAGATGTTTTGAACAGATTGAAAGAATCAGGTCATTTATAAGCAAGCTGATGACAATAAGCAGAATGGAAGCAGGCAAGATAATCATGACAGAGCAGGATATTAATGTAAACAGCATGCTTTGTGATGTTGTGAGCCAGCTCCCTAAGAATGACTGCAATATAACAGTGGAATGTGATGATGAAAATTATTGTATCAATGCTGATGAAGAATGGATAAGAGAAGCATTTATCAATATAATACAGAACAGCAGCGAGCTGTGTGATACAGTTGAAGTTAAGGCAGTATGCCGTGATGACAAATGTATAGTCAATATTAAGGATAATGGAAGCGGATTTGAAGAAGACAGGATACCATATGTATTTGACAGGTTCGAGACAACGGGAAGTGCTGCCGCAGGCCATGCCGGCATAGGACTTAATCTGTCACGGCTTATTATTGAAGCACATCATGGAATGGTTGATGTGCATAATAACGAGGACGGCAAAGGTGCTGTCATAAGGGTGCAGATACCAAGATATGTTCTTAAGAGAAAGGCTGAATTGTAAGATATGTGTAAGGTTAGTGCATTACAATATAGAAAATGTACTGGCTGGGAGGAAACATGACTAAGATACTTATATTGGAAGATGATGATTTTATAAGACAGCAGCTTGCAGGAATATTACAGGAAAAAGGATATTCAGTTGTGGAAGCTGCCAGTGTGGGACAGTTTAATAAAATATATGAGCAGGAAGAAGCTGCAATAGATGTATTCCTGTTAGATGTATATCTGCCTGATGGCAATGGATTTGATGTGTGCAGAAGGATAAGAGAACACGGAAGCCAGATAATAATATTCTTAACTTCGTGTGATGATGAAGAAAGTATCATCAAAGGACTTGACTGTGGCGGTGACGATTATGTAGTAAAACCATTCAGGGTTGCGGAGCTTGTATCAAGAATAATGGCAAATGTAAGAAGAATATCAGGCGGTACAGACATTTATAAAGATGGGACACTTACGGTGGATTTTAAGAATAAGTCAATTACACATGCGGATAAACAGATAAGTGTGTCACCGACAGAATTTCATGTGTTAGAGATACTTATAAGCAATAAAGGACTTATAGTAAGAAGAGATACATTTTTTCAGAAAATGTGGGACAGATACGGAACATTTGTAGAGGATAATACGCTGACAGTTACAGTAAGCAGGTTAAAGACAAAGCTTGGAAACCGTGACGACGGCAGAGCTTATATAGAGACAATCCGAGGAATCGGCTACCGGTGGAAGATTAATTGAGTGAGACTTCGCAGTTCTTTGTCCATTTTATATGTGTAGTGCTATAGACACTCATACTGGCAGGGGATATATATGATATGGACAAAGAACTGAGAAGTCTTATAAAAATATTCAGCTGTAAGGTTTTTGTAAGGTTGGCATGATAAGGTATAGACATAAATCTTACAGGGGGTTACTTGAATGAATGTTTTTAAGATTACTTTTAAAAGTATAAGAAGACGATTTCCGCAGATATGGAAGGCGGCGCTTACAACACTTGTGGCGGTGTTTTTTGTGACAGCGGTTCTTATATTTCAGGAGAATATGTACCAGTGGCAGATGTCATCGAATAAGTCGAGATTCGGAGACTGGTTCATATGTGAGAGAAGCAAGAAAGAAGCTAATGAAATATTAAGTACACATGATTATCTGTGTGATCCGGTCAGCGCGAAAAGCAGTGTGGAGTTATATGACAGTGAATGGAATGAGACGAAGCTGCATATAGGAAGCATGACAGATGAATTCATTAAGCAGGGCAGATTAAAGCTTGACGAAGGCCGTATGCCACAGAATAATGATGAAATTGCGATGGACTGGAATACACTGCTAAAGCTTGGATATGCAGGAGAGATAGGACAGGAGATAACAATATATTATTATCATGCAGATAAGATTAATTATGAATCAGAAAGAAGAAGTGAAACATACACATTAGTAGGAATATTTCAGAATTACACCAATATATGGCAGAACGGAAAGATGATTCCAGGAGCATTAGTTACAGATGATAAGTTGAACGATTTTGATTATAAGATTGATAATCTGTATCTGTACGGATTCAAGGATTCGATAAGAACCAGTGATTATGCAAATGTTTATAAGAAGATAAAAGAGGATATAAGGTGCGAGACAGTATATAACGCAGCAGTATATGATTATTCACCATGGAAGTCAGCAACAGTTTACATGTATATGTATGTTGTAGTCATGGTTATTGGAATTCTTGCTTTATCATATCAGCTTATTGAATACAGAAATACAAGACGTAAGTCATACAATATGTTCAGACAGATGGGAATGACTAAAGCAGGCATCCGTAAAATGTATATAACAGAGAACGCATTTATACTGATTCCGGCAGGAATTATTGGTATTCTGCTTGCACTGGTGGCAGGACATTTTACAGGACAGGCACTTGAAGCCAGGTCCGGTTATGAATTCTACAGAGTGAATATGGAGGTTATTATTAAAAGTGCCGGCTCGGTTGTAATTGCAGTTATTATTGAGGAACTGAGCGGAATAATATCCAACATACATTTCTATAGAAAGAAATCGGTTTCTAAGAAACGGGTGAGCAAACCGGTACATATGCGTTATAAGAAAAGCCGTATGAACAGACATAATCTTGTAAGGTCTGTAAGTTCAAGATTTATAAGAAAAGATGGAGCTTTAATGGCAGTCGGAATAAGACTTTTTGCACTATGTATATGCGGAGTTATTATATTTTCTGCATTGAAGATTCAGAATGCTTTCACAGAATATAAGAAGAATGACAGCCTTCCTGATATATATGGATATATTGATGTTAATCAGGATAGAACGGCATTATTTATGAATTACTGGTATTATCTTAAGGGCTATAATAATCTGCCGCTGAAGTCAATGAACTATATTGGTGAAATCACAAGCAGGAATGACATGAGGGAGTATGTCAGTAAGCAAAGAATACGATATAACATACATTTTGATAAGATAAAGGAATTAGTTGAAGCCGGAAATATGTGGGACTGGAATAACGCAATTAAGGTAAATGACAATGACAGCATAGGAAGGTCTCTAGCCTCTATTAATATGGGACAGAGTAAATACTTAAAAGATCCTAACAATAATATTCTGGAAGGATTTTCTAAGGAATTTATTGATGAGCTGATGGAGATTAATGGAATAAATTCCGTGTCATATTCTGTATTTGAATCAGAAAGAAGCTGGTTCTGGGATGCACAGGATTATGAAAAGATGCAGACATTTACATTTCATCCTGAAAACAGTTCATATCATAAAGAGCATCTTCCTGATTATGGAGACAGGTATCTGTTTTCTACAGAATATGCACAGCCAACCAAAGAACTATATAGCAAACTGGAGAAATATATAGATAAAGAGTATGTTGATTATGAAGCATTTAAAGAAGGAAAACAGGTGGTTTTATTCTTAAGAGATCTGCCGGATGGCGGATATGATGACACGATTAATGCGGGAGATACATTGTATTATAATTATTATCATGTAAGTGATTATGGGTATGATGATCCTAAGAAAAATAGTTCATATTTCTATTATTTTCCATATGAACAAGCATTTGCTGAGGCAAAAAATGGAAATAAAAATGCGGAAGAAGAACTTATAAGCATGGAGATTGATTATGATGCCTGCGTAGCTCCACAGGTGGCAGCGGTAGTTAAAGTAACTGACGAGGTTATGCAGGATTTTAATGGAATAATTCCGACTTTTGGCTATTATACCTCAATTGCCAGCATTAATATGGCACAGCAGGCTGTTGACAGACAGAGAGAGGTAATGGAAAGATATCTCGGACAGGAATTAAGTCCGGAAATGGATTTCGAATTATCCTACAACCAGATAAGCATAAAGTATGACCTGGCATCAACATTTTCAGCAACCAATAATAAGATAGGTGTGTATTTCAACAATAACGATATCTCTTATAGCAGCAATGTTGATATTAAGAACACATACAGAACACAGCTTATCAACAGTATTCTGCAGTACGGAATCACTATTATTGCAATGATAGTCATGCAGCTGTTAATTATGGCAATTGTTATCAGAAACCGTATTAACAGAAGAAAAGAAAAAATTAAGCTTCTGCACAGTCTGGGAATGAGGCGTGGAAAGATTGTTTCAGTATGTATGCTTGAAGCACTCCGGGAATCGGTATGGTGCGTGATTACAATGCCGTTGTTATTGTTAATGGAACTGTTGATGTTCACTGGATTTGTGAGGAAACTATAAAAATATGGATAGAAGGGACGGGTATATATTATGAACGAGATTATGTTAAGAGCGGAGAACATTGAAAGAACTTATCATGCCGGAAGCGTTGATGTTCCGGCACTCAAGAACTGCACACTTGAGTTCGCACAGGGAGAATTCACAGCAATAATAGGAAAGAGCGGTTCGGGCAAATCAACACTTTTAAGGATTCTTGGAAGTGTTGACGAGCCGGATACAGGAAGTGTTATTATTGCCGGAAAGAAGATAACAGGAATGAAGGACAAGGAATTGTCAGAGTTCAGGAGAAGAAATATCGGATATATATATCAGGATTACAGTCTTTTTCCAGAATTCACAGCATATGAAAATGTTGTTATGCCGATTCTTATAGACGGTAAGAAGCCGGATGAGAAGGAAGTTGATGATCTGCTTGAGGAGCTTGGAATATCTCATTGCAAGAATAAGTTTCCATCGCAGATGTCAGGTGGTGAGCAGCAGAGAGTTGCAATAGCAAGAGCGCTAATTACACATCCGGCTGTAATTCTTGCTGATGAGCCGACAGGCAATCTTGACGCAGGAAGTGCGGGAACAGTTGCACAGATGTTATCCAAGGCAAGCCAGAAGCACAACCAGACAATAATTATGGTTACGCATGACAGACAGATGGCAGATTATGCTGATAAGATAATTACTATTGTAGATGGCGTATGCCAGTAGCATAGAAGTACATACGAAAGGGGGATTGCGTATGTCGGTATTTGGGATTACTCTGCTGAGCATTAAAAGACGTATGCCGCAGATTATCAAAGCAGCGTGTACCACGCTTGCAGCCGTGTTTTTTGTAACGGCGGTTCTTATATTTCAGGAGAATATGTATCAGTGGCAGATGTCTTCTAATAAATCAAGATTCGGGGACTGGTTTTTATGTGAAGTTACATCTAAAGAGCCTAATAAGTCTTTAAGTGAACATGCATATCTTAATGCGCCTGTTAAGGCAGTTACATGTGTGGATATATTCAACCCGGACTGGAAGATGACGGGATACATACTTGGAAGCTTTGATGAAACATTTGTAAAACAGGGAAGACTTAAGCTTGATGAGGGACGTCTTCCGGAGAATGATGACGAGATAGCAATGGACTGGAATACATTGTTGTCTTTAGGATATACGGGTGAGATAGGGGAGACAATCACAATCAGATATTGTGAAGAAAACAGCGTGTATAAGGAGTCGGCAAGACAGGAAAGACAGTTCCGTCTGTGCGGTATATTTGCGAATTACACAAGCATATGGAAATACGGCAAGAAGATGCCGGGTGCTGTTGTAACTGAAAATGCGCTTTCAGTATTTAACACAAAATGCAAGAATTCATACTTGTATTCATTGAAAGAATCGGTCAGAACATCAGATTACAATACTGTGTATAAGAAGATTAAAGAAGATGCAAAGACTGAGACAGAGTATAATTCGGCAGTATATGATTACCAGCCCTGGAGTTCGGCACTTGTATATGCTTATATGTACATTGTTGTAATGGTAATTGGAATTCTGGCACTTTCATACCAGTTAATAGAGTACCGCGGCAGAAGACAGACAGCATACCAGAGATTCAGAAGGCTTGGTATGGACAAGTCCATGATGCGTAAAATGTATATAGCAGAGAATGCACTTATAATTATTCCGGCAGGTATTGTTGGACTTCTTCTGGCACTGCTCACAGGATTTGCAATAGGAAAGGGACTTGAGATTCATAATGGATTCCATTTCTATAAAATTACTGCAGGCATAATAATAAAGAGTGTGTGCTCAGTAATTGCAGCGATTGTGGTCGAAGAACTTGCGGGACTTATCGCTAACAGGTTAAGAAAACATAAAGGCGGTAAGAAAAAAGTTAAGAGCAGAACACTTGAATCTGTCAGTGCAGCAGTAAAGCAGTCGCGTATGAAACCATCTAATCTTGTCAGGACAATAAGCTCAAGATTAATGAAAAGAGATGGAATATTCATGGCTGTGGGACTCAGGGCATTTGCAGTGTGCATATGTGGAATACTCGTGTTCTCAGCTTTAATGATAAGAAAATCATATACAGCATATAAGGCTAACAATGCGCTTCCTGATATATATGGATATCTTGATCCGACAGATTCGGTGTATGAAATGTATATATATTATTATGCGTATGTAAAAGGATTTTATAATATACCGGAAGGTGATGATTATAGTCAGGAAAGAAGTGAACTTTTAAATAATCCGTGGAAAGAACGAAACAGATTCAATATCAGTTTTGATGAATTAAAGAATAAGCTTAAAGATGATGGAGGACGTGTCTATTCTATAAAATATAATGATGAAGATATGATAATGCTGGAACCTTTATTAGTAAATTATCTCAACAGATATTGTAAAAGAGGTAATACTAATCTGCTTGATGGATTTACTGAAGAATTCCTTGCAGAGCTTGACAATATCGGAGGAATACAATCAATATCATATTCTGCATTTGAATCAGAAAGGACATGGTTCTGGGATAATCAGGACTACCACAAGATGGGACTGGATACTATTTCACCAGATAATGGTTACGGAAGAGATACACCAATTACAGATTATGGTTATCGTTATATATATTCTACAGAGTATGTTAATCCTACTAAAGAACTGTATAATAAGCTTGAGAAATATATTGATAAAAAGTACAGAAATTATGATGATTTCGTTAATGGCAGACAGGTTGTAGTATTCCTGCAGGACGCACCTGACGGAACATATGATGATACTCTCAAAGCTGGTGATACACTTAATTATAATTATTATCAGCTGCCGGTAGAACCAAACCATCTTCTTGAGAGTAATATGACATCAGGAAATTATGTATATCCGTATGATAAAGCATTTTATGAAAAATATAATAATTCCGGTAAAATCAATCTGTATGTTGATTCTGATGGATATGGGGGAAGCAGTATAGGTGGTTATGATAAATCTAATGATAAACAGATTGTGGACGGGTATGAAGTGTTATTTGACGCATGTGTATCACCAACTGTTGCAGCAGTTATAAAAGTAACAGATGATGTGAGAGAGGATTTCAACGGAATAATGGTTGATTATGGTTATTACACAGCACTTGCCGGAATGTCACTGGCAGAGCAGGCAGTTGATAACCAGAGAAGCCTTATGGAGAGAATGACAGGTGATGAGATGACGGGGGACCTTGATTTCAGTCTGCATTATAACCAGTTGAGTGTACAGTATGATTTGTCATCAGCATTTTCAGCAACCAATAATAAGCTGTCAGTGTATTTCGAGAATAATGACCTCGCATACGGTTCTAATGTTGATGCCAAGAATATATACAGAACACAGCTTATCAACAATATTCTTCAATACGGAATAACAATAGCAGCGGCAGTTGTAATCCAGCTTCTTATAATGGCAATAATTGTAAGAAACAGGATTGAACGCAGAAAAGAAAGATATAAGCTGCTTCATGGTCTGGGGATGAGAAGGGGAACGATAGTAAGAATCTGTATGCTTGAAGCATTAAGAGAATCAGTATGGTGCGTGTTCACAATGCCTCTGATACTTATATTGGAGCTGCTTATGTATACGAGAAAGAATCTGGTTGAATAATTAAATATTATCGTGTATTATTAGAAAAAGAGCCACTTGTTGGCTCTTTTTTGACGAAAAGGACGGATAGATAATATGAATCAGACATATATGAAGGAGCAGAAGGTGCTCCCATTACTATTAAAAATGTCGCTTCCAATGGTAATATCAATGATGGTTAATTCATTGTACAACATTGTAGACAGCTTCTTTGTTGCCAAGATAAGTGAAAATGCGATGACAGCTCTGTCACTTGTCTTTCCGGTACAGAATCTTATAAGCTCGGTTATGATAGGATTTGCAATAGGAATTAATGCTGTCATATCATTTTTTATGGGCGCACAGAATCAGAAGCAGGCTGACAAGGCGGCTAGTCAGGGCATGCTTCTAAGCTGCATACATGCTGCGGGGCTTACTGTGATATGTATTGCAGGAATGCCAGTATTCTTAAAAATGTTTACAAAAGACGCAGAGATTGTTTCATTGGGACTTAAGTACTCTAATATAGCATTTGCATTTTCAATAATGCTTGGAATTGAGCTCGTATTCGAGAAGGTGTTTCAGGCTGTTGGAAGAATGAATGCGTCTATGGTCTGCCTTATGACAGGCTGCATTGTTAATATTGTGCTTGACCCGATGATGATATTCGGAATAGGACCATTTCCTGCAATGGGAATTGAGGGTGCTGCACTTGCTACAGGAATAGGTCAGACTTCGGCAGCAGTGTTATATATAATCATATATATTGTTAAGCCTATTCCGGTTAAGTTCAGAAAATCAGAGATGAGAATAGAAGGCTCTATGGCTAAGAGACTTTATTCTATCGGTATGCCGGCAAGCTTAAGTCTTGCACTTCCATCTATTCTTATATCCGTGCTTAATGTAATACTTGCGGCTTACTCTGCTGTGTATGTATTCGTGCTTGGCGTGTATTACAAGCTGCAGACATTCCTTTATCTTCCAGCCAACGGAGTTGTGCAGGGAATGAGACCGCTTATGGGATATAATTACGGAGCGGGAGAGCATGAGAGAGTAAGAAAGATATACAAGACATCAATGGTGCTTATATTTGCTATTATGGCAGCAGGTACAATTCTCTGTCTTGCAATACCTGGTTCACTGATTGGTCTGTTTACAAGCAATCCTGATACAATAAATGCAGGTGAGACAGCGTTAAGAATAATAAGTGCCGGATTTATTGTATCAACAGTATCAGTAACTTCGGCAGGCGCGCTTGAGGGACTTGGGAAAGGCTTTCCATCACTTATCATATCTGTGTGCAGATATGTTGCTGTAATAATTCCAGCTGCATTCATCATGTCAAGGATAGTCGGTGCTGTTGGCGTATGGCATGCATTCTGGATTACCGAAGTGATTACATCAGTAATTTCTTATATAGTATATAAGAAAAGTATATAACTAAAAAACTGAAACGGTTTCGGCATTGTATTTTCTGTAATACAATGCCGTTTTTTCAAAATCTCCCCCTAAAAGGGGGTAAAGGACAAAATATCTGTTGTGCTAGTATTTGCCTTGATATATAATGATAAATGCTTATATAACACATTGAAAAGGAGAAGAATGATGAAGAAAGGATTAGCAAAAAGAATTCTTGTTAGTTTGCTTACAGTAGTCATGATATCTGCTAGTGTTTTACCAATGCTGGTAAGCACAGCTAATGTGGCTCGTGCTAACGAGAATGTAACGAATGACCTTGCAGATGGTGTGGTAATTGATACACCAAATGCTATTAAGGATTCAGAAGACAGTGACTATGTTAAAGTGTCATTTATTGTTAATGACGCCGCAACGCCAATAGTCAAATATGTAAAAACAGGGGATACTGTTACAGTAAGGTCAACTAAATCCGACGTCGGAGTACTTGTTGGCGATGCACCTAACGGTAGTGCAGTAACAGAGGATACAACAATATATGTCAAGACATATAATTATAAGGATGTCCTCAATATTAAGAAGGAACTTGTGAATGAATACGGAGAACCTGATGCTGATGGTTACTATACTTTAAAGTTTACAGCCAGCGCAAAGGACATGCCTTCAATTCATGCACAGGCTAAGAAGGTTGTATTAGTAATTGACTGCTCTTTAAGTATGGCAGATGCAACTGATTATAAAAGAGGAATTGATGAGACAACAGGTAAACTTGAAGATGAGAAGATGGCTGGTTCTTATGATGAGACAAGATGGAAAGCCATGTATGATTCAGTAAGTGCATTCCTTAATGCATTCCTTCCAGAAGGCAATACTACTAATTCAGTAGCACTTGTTAAGTATAGCAGCAAAGCAAGCCAGATTACAGGCAATGCTAAGGATGCTAAGACAATTACAGATGCTCTTAATAAAATATTTAATGAGGATATATTCAATACTAACCAGAGCAATGGTGTAACACTTGTTGACAATATAAAGGGTTCAGGTCTTGGATCTGGTACTAATGTTGCCAACGGACTTGAGAAAGCCAGCACAATATTAGGTGATGATAAAGATGGTGCATCTGTTATATTATTCACAGATGGTATTGCTAATTATCCAGATAGTATTACTTCTATGTATCCACAAAAAAAGGGAGCTGAGTATACTTATAATGAGACTACATATAAATTAGCAAGTAATGCAACTCATAAATACTATAAAGATGAAGTAGATATTACAAGTGATAAGTCTACTGCTAGAGAATTGTCTGCAGCATATTATGCTAATGCAGCTGGTAAAGAACTATCAGATGCAGGGGTTATTATATATTCATTTGCTTTGATGAATGAAGAAGATGCTAAAAGTGATGCTGTTCATGCGTCAATGGGTGATAAACTTCTTACTATGGTTGAGAGTGAACCAGAAGTGACAGATGTTAATACAGATGATAGTACATTAAAAATTAGTACTAACTATACATTCACTTACGGTGCTGAGAAAACAGGATATGCGGCAGAATTCTATTCAACAACTGATGCTTCAGAACTTGAGAAGAAATTCCAGAGCATTATCACATCATTAAAGGAACTTCCTTTTGATACAGCAACAGTAACTGATAAGCTTGATGAGCATTTTGAACTTGTTCCAAAACAGACTGGAGTTACTGACAATGGCGATGGAACATTTACAGTTACTTATCCAGACAAGATTACAACAGATGCACAGGAGATAACTGTTAAGATTAAGGCTAAAGACGGTTATGCAGGATCTTCATATACTAATGATGGTTGTACATTCAATGCAACAGTTGGTGATCTTACATATAGCCAGGATTTTGCAGAAGAACCATCAGCAGTAATCAAGCCTGATGCTGTTAATGATTCATATACAGTTAATCAGGGCGAGACACTTACAGTAGCTGACGTATCTGTATTAGATAATGATAAAAATGAAATTGTTAATAATCCAGATAAGAATGTATCAATCAAGGCAGAGCAGGTTACTAAGCCACAGAATGGTACAATAACATTCAAGGACGATGGTACATTCACATATACTCCTAACAATGATTTTAGTGGTGAGGATACATTTATATATAAGACAGTTCTTACAGTTGACGGAAGAACTTATGAGAAGGAAGCAACAGTAACTATTACAGTTGTTCCTAAGTACACACAGACTATTAAGTATGTTTATAAAGATGGTACTGAGGCAGCTTCTGATAATGTTCAGACTGTAATTTCAGGTAATTCTACAACAGCAGTTACTTCACCAGAAATTACTGGTTACAAGCCAAGCATTAAAGTTGTTGAGGCTACACAGCTGACTGGCGATAAAGAGATTACTGTTGAGTATGCAGAAGATTATGGACAGACAAAAAATGTAACTTATAGAGTAGAGTATTACAAAGATGGTGTTATTGATGATACTAAGACAAAGTATTATACTAATCCAATCTGGGTTAATGCTACTGAACAGCAGGTAAAGGTATCTGAGATTAATACTACAGATAAGTTTGGAGCAGGATATAAGTTTAAAGAGACTGATCCGGAAACAATACCAGCAACAATAGCTGATAAGGGCGTAATCAAGGTTTACTATGTGGCTGATACATTTGATTATACAGTAAAGTATGTTCTTGAAGACACAGATACAAATCTTGCAGACCCATATACTAGGTCAGCAACATTTGGAACAGAGGTTGGTGCTGATAAAAAGGATATCGAAGGTTATACAGCAATTAATGCTGATGACAAGTTAACTGTTGGAGCAAATTCAGATAGTAATGTACTTGTTATCAAGTATAGAGCTAACACATATGGATATTCAGTAGAGTATTACTATGATGGTATTAAGGATGAGTCAGCTACAGAGAATAAGACATCTCAGTTTAATACTAAAGTAAATACATATGATCCTAAAGAAAAGACTGGTTATAAGTTACAGAAGGAAGAAAACTTCCCATTAACAATCACAACAGATTCTAAACAGAACGTAATTAAAGTATACTATATAAAAGATGAAGACCAGAAAAGAGACATCACATACAAAGTTAAGTACTTTAAGGACGGAGTTGAAGTAACAGAAGATGAGCAGACAGTAACAAAGCAAATCTGGGTTAACGATACAAAAGCACCTGTTGATAAATCTACTATTAACACAACAGATAAGTATGAGGGATTCTCATTTGATTCAGAATCGACAGGAGTAATTCCTGACGCAATAGGTAATAATGGTGTAATCAGAGTATATTATGTTTCTAATGAATATGAGTATACAGTAGAGTATTATTTCGATGATGTAATAGATATCTCTAAGACTGATACATTTAAAGCTAAGTACAACACAAAGATAAATACATATGATGACAAGAATATAGAAGGATACAAGCTTGAAAAAGCAACAGCACCAATAACAATTACAACAGATCCTTCAAAGAATGTAATCAGAGTATACTATGTAAAAGACTGGTTCAAGTACACAATTAATTACTACTATGACGGAGTAATTGATACAAGTGCTACAGTTATTGCTAAAGCAGCATTTGGAACAACAATTAAGTATTCAGATAAGATGGATAAGCTAAAAGAGGGCTTTAAGTTTGTTAGTGCAGATGGTTCACCATTAGTAATATCTATCAATGAAGCTGCTAACGTAATTAATATATATTATGAATCAGGTACATATGCATACATAGTAGAGTATTACTATGATGGAAAGCTTGATTCTGAAAAGACAGCAAAGAGTTCTGCAAAGTATAATACAGTAGTTAATGATTATGAAGACAAGTGTGATACTGGATATAAGCTTGAAAAGACAGAAGGTCTTCCATTAACAATAGCAACTGACGAGTCAAAGAATGTAATTAAAGTATATTATGTAAAAGATGATAGCCAGACAAAGGATATATCTTATAAGGTTAAGTACTTTAAGGATGGCGAAGAAGTAACAGAGGATGAGCAGACAAAGACAGAGACTGTATGGGTAAATGATTCATCTAAGATGACTGTAGATAAGACAATTATCAATACAAAAGATAAGTATGTCGGATATAAGTTAGATACAGCAGCTACAGGAACAATACCTGATACAGTAACTGCTGGAGATGTTATCAACGTATATTATGTAAAAGATACAAGCCAGACAAGAGGTGTATCTTTTACAATAGAGTATTACAAGGATGGCATTAAGGATGATACTAAGACAGAGACAATCCCTAATGATATCTGGGTAAATGATGACGTACAGCCAGTAGATGCAACAAAGATTAATGTTACAGATAAGTTTGGAGCAGGATATAAGTTTGAAAAGACAGATCCAGCAACAATACCAGCAACAATAGCTGATAAGGGTGTTATCAAGGTTTACTATGTAAGAGATGATGACCAGAAGAAGCCAGTATCTTATACAGTAGAGTATTACAAGGATGGAGTTAAGGATGACTCTAAGACAGAGACATTTACTAACAATATCTGGGTAAATGATGACGTACAGTTAGTAGATGCAACAAAGATTAACACTACAGATAAGTTTGGTTCAGGATATAAGTTCTCATATACAGATCCAGCAACAATACCAGCAACAATAGCTGATAAGGGTGTTATCAAGGTATATTATGTGACTGATGATGGTCAGAAGAAGCCGGTATCTTATACAGTAGAGTATTACAAAGATGGAGTTAAGGATGATACTAAGACAGATGTAATCACTAATGAAATCTGGGTAAATGCTAACGAGCAGAAAGTAGATGCAACAAAGATTAATACTACAGATAAGTTCGGAGCAGGCTATAAGTTCTCATATACTGACCCAGCAACAATACCAGCAACAATAGCTGATAAGGGTGTAATTAAGGTTTATTATGTAGCTAAGGATTTCAAGTACACAGTAAAGTATGTTCTTGAAGGAACAGATACAGAGCTTACAGCCGGATATACTAATCCAGCAAAATTTGGAGCAGAGGTTGGTGCTGATAAGAAGGATATCGAAGGCTATACAGTAGTAGATGCTGATAAGAAGTTAACTATTGGTTCAGACGAAAGTCAGAATGTACTTGTTATTGAATACAGAGCTAATACATATGGATATTCAGTAGAGTATTACTATGATGATGTTCAGGATGAAGCTGCTACAGTTTATAGTTCAGCTAAGTATAATACAACAGTAGATACATATGAGCCAAAGGTAAAGAACGGCTATAAGTTACAGAAGGAAGAAAAATTACCATTAACAATTACAACTGATAAGTCAAAGAACGTAATTAAAGTATACTATGTAAAAGATGAAAGTAAGACTAAAGACATCACATACAGAGTTAAGTAC
>CAVBPJ010000009.1:0-62484 GCA_963597265.1 Evtepia sp.
AGCCACAATAACACATATATAATAATAACGGAGGTTTCTTATGAGCAGATACACTAAGGACGATATATTCAGAATGGTAGAAGAAGAGGATGTAGAGTTCATACGTCTTCAGTTTACTGATATTTTTGGAACACTTAAGAATATTGCAATTACTTCAAGCCAGCTTGAGAAAGCACTTGATAACAAATGCATGTTTGACGGTTCTTCTGTAGAAGGCTTTGTAAGAATTGAAGAGTCAGATATGTATCTGTATCCTGACTATGATACATTTGAAATATTCCCTTGGAGACCACAGCAGGGAAAGGTTGCGAGACTTATCTGTGATGTGTATACACCAGATGGTAAGCCTTTCGAGGGTGATCCAAGATGGATACTTAAGAAAACTATTAAAGAGGCGAATGATTTAGGATACCGTTTTGATGTAGGACCTGAATGTGAATTCTTCTTATTCCATACAGATGACAATGGACTTCCTACAACATTAAGCCATGAGAGAGCAGGATATTTTGACCTTGGACCTAATGATCTGGGAGAGAATATAAGAAGAGATATGGTTCTTACTCTTGAGGACATGGGATTTGAGATTGAGGCTTCACATCACGAAGTAGCACCTGCACAGCATGAGATTGATTTTAAGTACGATGAAGCTTTAAAGACAGCAGATAATATTCAGACATTTAAGATGACAGTTAAGACAATTGCCAAGAGACATGGACTTTATGCTACATTTATGCCAAAGCCAAAGTTCGGTATGAGTGGTTCAGGAATGCACATCAATATGTCACTTGCAACAGAGGATGGCAAGAATATATTTGCAGACGAGAATGGCAAGCTTGGTTTGTCAGATGACGCATATCACTTTATTGCGGGTATTATGAAGCATGCCAAAGGTATGTCAGCAATAACTAATCCTCTTGTTAATTCATATAAGAGACTTGTACCAGGCTATGAGGCACCTGTATATATCGCATGGTCATCTAAGAACAGAAGTCCTCTTATAAGAATACCGGCATCAAGAGGTAATGGAACAAGAGTTGAGTTGAGAAATCCAGACCCAACAGCTAATCCATATCTTGCCCTTGCACTCTGCCTTGCAGCAGGACTTGACGGTATTAAGAATAAGATTGAAGTGCCTGAGAGTGTTGACTGCAATATATACGAGATGACTCCTGGTGAGAGAAGGGCAGCAGGAATCGAGAATATGCCTGCAGACCTTAAGGAAGCAGTTGACTGTCTTGTTGCAGATGAATTCTTATGCGGCGTTCTTGGTGAGCATATTACAACCAAGTATGTTGAAGCCAAGATGAAAGAATGGGAGAATTACACAACAAGAGTTTCACAGTGGGAGATTGATGAATATCTTTACAAATATTGATTAAACATGGTAAAGCGTATATTAAGTAGAAAAGGAGTTAATGGATGTCCACATTGATTGTAGCATTTCCTAAGTTAGAGGAAGCTAAAGCAGTCAGGAATCTTTTGATTCACAGAGGCTTTGATGTCGCTGTACCATGTACGAGTGGAGCACAGGCAATCAATCAGGCAGATACTTTGTCTGACGGAATAATTATATGTGGTTACAAGCTGTCAGATAATATGGTATATACTGAATTATATGAGTATAAACCTAAGAGTTTCGAGATGCTGTTAGTTGCATCGCAGAATCTGTGGGAAGATTGTCAGGACAATGGAATTGTATGTGCGGCAATGCCAATAAAGGTTAATGACCTTGTATCAACTATTGAGATGATGCTTCAGGCGCAGATAAGGCGAAGAAGAAAGTTAAGGTCACAGCCAAGAAAGAGAAGCCCGGAAGAACAGAAGATAATTGATGATGCAAAGCATCTGCTTATGGAGAGAAATAATATGTCAGAGCAGGAAGCATTCAGATATATCCAGAAATGCAGCATGGACAGTGGCAATACAATGGTAGAGTCAGCATCTATGGTGATGGGAATATATCAGGATGTATGACAAATGTGTTTTATCACTGCATTTATAATATAAGGAAAAGGAGACTAAGTATGAAGTTTACTAAAATGCATGGAGCAGGAAACGACTACATATATGTAGACTGCACACAGTCGGTAATTGATAATCCGTCACAGGTTGCAATTGATTTAAGTGACAGACATTTTGGAATAGGTTCAGACGGACTTATTCTTATTAAGAAGTCTGATAAAGCGGACTTCTTTATGGAGATGTACAACGCAGATGGTTCGCAGGGACAGATGTGTGGCAATGGAATAAGATGTGTTGGAAAGTTCGTATATGATAACGGGCTTACAGATAAGACAACAGTTACAATTGATACACTTGCTGGTGTTAAGATACTTGAGCTTAAGCTTGGCGCAGACGGCAAGGTTGAAACAGCAAGAGTCAATATGGGCGCACCTATTCTTGAAGCAGCACAGATTCCTGTAGATACGAAAGAACTGAAAGAATATAAGGGCAGCGAAATAGAGACAATTGCAGGACAGGTTATTAAGACACCTGTTGTGGATGAAACTATTGTTGTAGAAGGTAAAGAGTATAAGGTTACAGGAGTTTCAATGGGTAATCCTCATGCTATAGTTTATCTTGATAAGGACATTGATATTAAGAAATTTGAGATTGAAAAAATCGGACCTTTCTTTGAAAATCACAAAGCATTTCCAGAGAGAATAAATACAGAGTTTATTCAGGTTGTAGATAAGAATAATCTTAATATGCGTGTGTGGGAGAGAGGTTCTGGCGAGACACTTGCCTGTGGTACAGGTGCGTGTGCAAGTCTTGTTGCAACTGTTCTTAATGGAATGTGCGACACAACAGCAACACTTCATCTTCTTGGCGGTGACTTAAAGATTACATGGGATAAAGATGAGAATACCGTATATCTTGAAGGCCCTGCTAAGACAGTATTTACAGGGGAGGTAGACATTTAACATGATGACAGATATGACAATGGATAATTTCCTTACAGTATTATCTTCAAGTGAACCGGTGCCAGGTGGCGGCGGAGCTTGCGGATATGTGGCAGCAGTCGGCATGAGCCTTGGCAATATGGTGCTTGCCCTTACTACAGGAAAGAAGAAGTACGCAGAATATCAGGAAGAGATAGAAGAGCTTATTGTTAAAGCTACAGACCTTATTAAGAAGCTTGCAGAATGTATGGATAAGGATGCAGAGAGTTTTAAGCCTCTGGCGGCAGCTTACGGACTTCCTAAGGATACAGAAGAACAGATTAAGGAAAGAGAAGAGATTATGGCAAAGGCACTTGTTACAGCCTCAGAAGCCCCACTGTCAATGATGGAGCTTATACTTGAAGCCATGAAGCTTATTGACCGTATATCTGTAATCGGAAGCAGAATTGCAATCAGCGACGCGGGTGTCGGCATAACAATGTGTGAAGCTGCAATGAAGGGTGCTTCACTTAATGTATTTATCAATACAAAGCTTATGAAGGACAGAGAACTTGCTGATGATATGAACTTCAGGGCAGATAAGCTGCTTGCAGAAGCTGCGCAGATTGAAGAGGAAACATTTGGAAGAGTTATGGATGCTGTAAGACCATAGAATAATGAGGCAAAACAAGGAGGCAAATTCCTCTCCTCACCATAGGGTTCGGATTTTGCTTCGCAAAACAAGGAGGAATGTATGGAGACACTTAAGGGATTACCGGTTGCTAACGCTATTAATGAGAAGATTATTGAAGAGATGAAGGACTGGAAGGGCGCAATTCCACATCTTGCGATTGTGCGTGTTGGTGAAAGACCAGATGATATGTCATATGAGCGTGGTGCAACCAAGAAGATGGAAAAAGTAGGGTTCAGATGTACTTCATATACATTTCCTGCTGATATTGATAATGATACTTTCCAGAAGGAATTTGACAAGATTAATGAAGATGACGACATTGACGGAATTCTTCTTTTAAGACCTCTGCCAAAACATCTTGATGAGAAGGCAATTGAGAACAGAATTGCAAGTGTGAAGGATCTTGACGGAATATCACCTATGAATCTTGCAAAGGTATATGCAGGTGACCCTACAGGCTATGGACCATGTACAGCAGAGGCTGTAATTGAGATGCTGGATTATGCAGGCGTTGATTTAAAGGGTAAGAGAGCAGTAGTCATCGGACGAAGCCTTGTTATCGGCAAGCCGGTCGCAATGATGTTAATGAAGAAGAATGCGACAGTAACAGTGTGCCATACTAAGACGGTTGATATGCCGGGAGTATGTAAGGACGCTGAGGTGCTTGTTGCGGCAGCAGGCGTTGCAAAGATGGTTGACAAATCATATGTAGCTGATGGTGCTGTAGTTATTGATGTTGGAATAAATGTTGATGAGGACGGCAACCTGTGTGGAGATGTTAATTTTGATGATGTTGCAGAGAACGCTTCTGTATGTACACCAGTACCTGGCGGAGTAGGCTCAGTCACAACATCGGTTCTTGCAAAACATCTGCTTAAGGCAGCTAAGGCAAGAAGAGCGTAAGAAAGTACTTGCTTTATTGGATATAAGAATGTATTATAATTTGCGGTATGAATTGGTAGCACCAATTTGCACCGCAAATTTTTTATTGATGGAGAAATGTTATGAAATTACTAAGACAGTTTCTTATAATACTGGCTATTTCATTTGTCGGTGAAGCACTTAAATATCTGCTTCCACTTCCGATTCCAGCCAGTATATATGGAATGGTGATACTTTTTGTTGGACTTCTTACCGGACTTATAAAGCTTAGCTGGGTAAAAGATGCAGGCAAGTTCCTTATAGCAGTGATGCCTGTTATGTTTATTCCGGCAGGAGTAGGACTCATGGCTTCATGGGGCGTATTAAAGCCTATGCTTGTACCTGTGCTTATAGTTACGGTTGTTGCAATAATTACAGTTATGGCTGTTACGGGTCAGGTTTCGCAGATAATTATACGCGCTGACAGAAAGAAAGAATTACGCAAAGCAGAAAGAAAAGAGGTTAATACTAATGAATGATTTCTTCAGAGAATCACTTTTTGCCGGAGTCACTTTAAGTCTTTTATCATACTTTATTGGTTCTGTGCTTAAGAAAAAGTTCAAGCTTGGAATATTCAATCCATTGCTTATCTCAATAATAATAACAATAATAGTACTTGCAGTATCTGGTGTTGATTATGATGTATATAATCAGGGCGCTAAGTATCTTAGCTGGTTTCTTACACCGGCAACTGTATGCCTTGCAATTCCATTGTATGAGCAGTGGAGTCTTCTTAAAAAGAATTACAAGGCAGTCGTTGTGGGTATTGCGTCAGGTGTACTTACAAGTTTAACAACAGTATTTGTATTATCTAAGATTATGAATCTGAGTCATGCTGAATATGTTACACTTCTTCCAAAGTCAATAACTACTGCTATTGGTATGGGAGTATCAGAAGAACTCGGTGGTTATGTGACAATTACAGTTGCAGTTATTGTTGTAACTGGAGTTCTTGGAAATATATTTGGCGAGCTTATATGCAAAGTATTCAGAATAAAAGAGCCGATTGCCAAAGGTCTTGCGATGGGGTCTGCAGCACATGCCATAGGAACAGCCAAGGCTATGGAAATGGGTGAAATCGAAGGTGCAATGAGCAGTCTTTCAATAGCTGTTGCAGGTATACTTACAGTTGCACTTTCATCATTATTTGCTGGATTTATGTAAAAGGAGGACTGGATATGATAATCACAATTGCAAGAGAATGTGGATGTATGGGTGACCAGATTGGAAAAGCGCTGGCAGAGAAATATTTTATTCCTTTCTATGATAAGGACGCAGTGTGCAGGCTGGCAAAAGAAAAAGGTCTGTATGAGAAATATCCATATTTTTATGGGGAAATGCCGCTTGATATGATGTTATATGCTGACACAATGGCAGGAGATGATACATCAGATAATGGTAAAACACCGCGCAAGGCAATGGCAGAAATCATTGGCAATGAAAACTGTGTAGTTGTCGGCAGATGTGGAAACAATGCCTTCAGACACAGAGAAGATGTTGTATCAGTATTTCTTTCAGGAAACAAAGAGAAAAGAGCAGAGCTTATAGAAAAGAAGCACAATGTAAGTTCTAAGAAAGCAGCTAAGATAGTTGAAGATACTGATCTTAGAAGACGTACATACCACAGATATTACACTGGTGAAGAATGGGGCAGTGCAGAATATTACGATATATGCATAGATGTTTCAAGAGTCGGGGAAGACGGTGCCTTAAGACTTATAGAAGCCTATATTAATGAGACAGGAGTGTTATAATCCTGAGTCAGATAACAAATAGCATGAAAGCAGAGGACAGCCTCGTTATAAAGGAAAGTATGAATCAGAAGAAAAATGTGCAGGAATACGAAAAGGCAATTGAATATATATATGAACTTATGAAAAGCGGAGAGCTTACAATTGGAAGCAAGCTGCCTACTGAGCGCGCACTTGCAGAGACACTTGGAATAGGACGTAATTCAACAAGAGAAGCATTAAGTATTATGCATGGAATGGGGCTTATAGAACGCCGTCAGGGTTCAGGCAATTATATATCGGAGAATGTCGGACAGTCTATAAAGCAGACTATATTAATGATGATTGCATTAAAGACTATTACTAAACGGGAAGTATGTGAATTCCGCCGTATGATGGAAAAGTCAGTATGCAATGCAGTAATAGATGCAGGACTTACAAAGGAACAGCAGGAACGATTACAGAACATGGTGCATCAGATGAACACAGTAACAGGTGATACGCTCGTTGATACTGATAAAGCATTTCACGAGGAACTGATTGCAGATACCGGCAACAACCTGTGGATTACGCTGATGGAAGCTGTCGTTGAGGTCTATCGTGAATGGATAGATTATGTCATAAAGCATGCAGATGGAATCATGAAAAAGAAACTTTTAAAGACACATGAAATGATATATGATAGTCTTATAAAGAAAGATGTTGAGACACTTAATGCGGCAATAGATGAGCACTACGATATAATTGAGGAACTGCTGGGATAGGGCGTCACAAAATTAGTGAGTGTTTTATTGGCATGGTATTATGCAAATAAAGCTGGGAACCTACTAAAGTTGAGATGATAGCTGAATTAGTGGGCGTTATATAGAAAGCGTGCGGTGGGAATAAGGTAGGAGACCCACTAAAGTTGAGATAATGGCTGGATTGGTGGGCGTTTTATTGAAAGCGTGTGTCGGAATTAAAGTTGGAGACCTACTAAATTAATGATAAGATTGAATATAGTGGGTTGAATTTCAGTGTATGGTAATGAAATTGGCATGATTTCTAATAAAGAAGCACAAGAAATGTCTACTAAATATTAATTCAATTGCAGATTAGTGGGTTTTATTCAATGAAACCAATTTAAGACTGTCGAAAAAAGCATACTAAACACAGATTTTATATAAGTTGAGTAGGTTATAGTATATATAATGCCTATTAGACTGTTATTATAAAAAAGAATTAAGCAGATTGCATAACAAGGAGGATATATGAAATATAAAATCGTTATATTTGATCTTGATGGAACAATACTTAATACATTGGAAGATCTTGCGGATAGTACTAATTATGCACTTTCAGTATTTGATATGCCAGAGAGGACAATTGAAGAAATCAGACATTTTGTTGGCAATGGAATAAGAAAACTGATGGAGAGAGCAGTGCCACAGGGAACACCAGAAAGCATGATAGTTAAGGTGCATGAAACATTTACAGAACACTATAAGAAGCACTGTGCAGATAAGACAAGACCTTATGATGGAATAAAAGAACTTATTGGTAATATAAGAAATGCTGGTGTGTACACAGCGGTTGTGTCTAACAAGGCTGATTATGGAGTACAGACATTGTGTAAGGATTATTTCCCAGGACTTTTTGACTATGCTGTTGGAGAGCGTGAAGGCATAAGAAGAAAGCCATATCCGGACAGTGTTAATGAAGTGTTAAGACAGTTTGATGTTGACAGAACACAGGCAGTATATGTCGGGGATTCAGAAGTTGATGTCCAGACAGCGGCTAATGCAGGAATGGATGTATGTATGGTTGGATGGGGATTCAGAGATGAAGAATTCTTAAAAGATAATGGGGCTGAGTTTGTTGTACACAGCCCAGAAGAAGCATGGAAATTCATTAATAAGTAACATCCTTATACCACGTTATGAAGCAAGGCTGACTGCAATTCATGAAGCTGAGGATTCTGGCATTCACGAATCAGTTCCACCAGACCTTCGGTGATAAGCATTGCACCGTCCTTGTTAAAATGTGTATTCTCAGAAACAGTTTCTGGCTTGGCGAGTTCTTTTAAGAAATCGTCAGGCCATTTTCCTTTATTAATGCCTTTCTTGATAGAAGTATATCTGTGGATATTATTATGTCCGATTTTTTCAAAAAGCTTAACTGAATAAGAAAACAGGTCAAGTACTGGTGTGCCAGTCTTTTCACCAATCTGGCGCATAGCTCTTATATAGCTGAAATTATTACCACCGTGGCAGCCGGGAGCATCCATAATTGTTCCATCAGCATTGAAAAATGTTCTTGCGGGAGCTGTGACTAATACAGGAATGGCACTATGCTTTCTAGCCATATCAATAAACTGTTTGATGAACCATTTGTAACTTCCCATAGAAGCGTCTTTTGAGTATGGATAGTAAGTATCATATGGATAAGACTGGTTTACAGCAAGAACACTGTTAAGTACAGCCTGCTTATCAGATATGGAATCATCATTATTAAGCGCCTCAATATATTCAGGCGGTATGTAGTCCTTAGAAACTTTAACTCCGGGGATAACTGGAAATATACCATCATCGTCAGGGGTTCCAAGCTCCACAAAACGGTTAAACATAGATTTATAATCTTTGGAAGCATCATCATTGTGGCAGAATTCTATAAAAAGATAGTCGCCAGCCTGAATGTGTCTGTCAATCTCTTCAAATCTTCCTTCATTAATAAAAAGTCTTGAACTTCTGCCACCCTTGGCATAGTTAAATACATTTACATCAGGCTTGAAGAATCGGGGCAGAAACTGTCCCCAGCCTGCAATAAATTCTTCCTCAGTATAATTCTGTACAATCGAATCTCCAGCAAGATAAATGTTCATATAGTCAGCTCCTTTGTTTCTTTTTTATGAATTATAATCCAAAATGTTTTGACAAACTACATATACTTTGCAATTATATTGATATAAAACAGATAAAAAGAACATGATATTGCACTTGAAATGTAATATTCTTTATGATATTATTCATGTGTATGAATATCTTAAAGACTATGAAAGAGACTTCTTTTCATGGAACCTGACAGGAAAGCGATGCCACCGACTGAAAGCATACGCAGGGAATTGATTAGAGGAACGCTCTGGAGTTGAATGGTTGAGCAGCCACGGCTGGGTAGGTCATTCCGTTACACGCGTTAAGTGCAATGAGATGAAAAGCTTAGAACTTTTCAATGCGGGTGGTACCGCGGATAACACAGTTTATTCGCCCCGGGATGTATATTACATCCTGGGGCTTTTTTACGCGAAGAAAGGAGATTGCAATGGCAAACATGTACAGAGATGTTAACTTAAGTGAAGTTAATGAAAGTTACATCGGCAAGGAATTAAAGGTTGCTGGATGGGTTGAGAACATCCGTGACCACGGAGGAGTTTCATTTATCGACCTCAGAGATATGTATGGAGTACTTCAGGTGGTACTTCGTGATACAACATTACTTGATGGTATTCACAAGGAAGAGTGTATCGCTATCGAAGGTATTATGGAGCAGAGAGATGAGGAGACTTACAATCCTAAGATTCCTTCAGGAACAATCGAGCTTGAAGCTAAGAAGATTACAATACTTGGACAGGTATACCAGCAGCTTCCATTTGAAGTACAGACTTCTAAGGAAGTAAGAGAGGATGTACGTCTTAAGTACAGATATCTTGATTTAAGAAACCAGAAGGTTAAGGATAACATGATATTCAGATCAAAGGTTATCGCATTCCTTCGTCAGAAGATGACAGACATGGGATTCCTTGAAATACAGACACCAATCCTTTGTGCTTCATCACCAGAGGGCGCAAGAGATTATATCGTACCTTCAAGAAAATATAAGGGCAAATTCTATGCTCTTCCACAGGCACCACAGCAGTATAAGCAGTTACTTATGGTATCTGGTTTTGACAAATATTTCCAGATTGCACCTTGCTTTAGAGATGAGGATGCAAGAGCTGACCGTTCACCAGGAGAATTCTATCAGTTAGATTTCGAGATGAGCTTCGCTACACAGGAAGATGTATTCAGAATAGGTGAAGAGGTTCTTACAGAAACATTTGCCAAATTCGCACCAGAAGGATACGAAGTTACACAGGCACCTTATCCAATCATCAGCTACAAGCAGGCAATGCTTGAGTTTGGTTCAGATAAGCCAGACCTTCGTAACCCTCTTAGAATTATTGACCTTTCAGAATTCTTTAACAAATGTACATTCAAGCCTTTCCAGAATAAGACTGTAAGAGCAATCAATGTACATGCAAAGCTCTCAAAGGGACAGCATGAGAAGTTACTTAAGTTCGCTACAGGAATCGGAATGGGCGGACTTGGATACCTTGAAGTTCTTGAAGACGGAAGCTACAAGGGACCAATCGATAAGTTTATTCCAGAAGAACTCAAGGGAGAAATCAAAGACCTTGCAGGACTTCAGCCAGGAGATACAATCTTCTTTATCGCTGATAAGGAAGACAGAGCTGCATACTTCGCAGGACAGATCAGAAACGAACTTGGTGAAAGACTTGACCTTATTGAGAAAAATGCATACAGATTCTGCTATGTTAACGACTTCCCAATGTTTGAAAGAGACCCAGAAACTAAGAAGATTGGATTTACACATAATCCATTCTCAATGCCACAGGGCGGACTTGAGGCACTTAATACAAAAGATCCTCTTGATATTCTTGCATACCAGTATGATATCGTCTGCAACGGTGTAGAGTTATCATCAGGTGCAGTTCGTAACCATGATATGCAGATAATGGTTAAGGCATTTGAGATTGCCGGATATGATGAAGAAGTATTAAAGGCAAAATTCGGAGCATTATACAACGCATTCCAGTTTGGTGCACCACCACACGCAGGTATGGCACCAGGTGTTGATCGTATGATTATGCTCCTTAGAAATGAAGAGAATATCCGTGAGATAATTCCATTCCCAATGAGCGGAACAGCACAGGATTTAATGTGCGGAGCACCAAATGAGGTGACAGAGCAGCAGCTTAGGGAAGTTCATATTAAGGTTAGGGATTAGTGAACAACGGACGGCAACAGGATTTTTATAAATTCACCGCAGGCACGCTCTCGCTGCTTGTCGCTCGCAGCGGTACTAAACTCCTTGGAATTTGGCTGCCTTTAGGCAGCCGCTTCCAACTCGTTAAGTGCCGGCGGCTCCAAAGCACCTTGCTTGTGAATTTATAAAAAATCCTGCTGCCTGTTCGGTGCCAACAACCGCTAACTTAACATAAACTTTCCTAAGAGAAAGAGTGGAGGTTTTCACTCCCCCCGACGAGCAAAGCGATGTCGTGCGCTCGTTCCGGGGTAGATGTGTGAGCCTGGAGAAATTGGATAAAGCGTGAACAAGACACTTTGGAGCCGCCGGCACTTAGCGAAAGCAGTTGGCGGAGTCTGAAAAGCTGGCTTTTCAGACGGAGGTGGCTGCTTTCGCTTAGTGTCCGTTGCGAGCGACAAGTAGCGAAAGCGTGTCTTGTGATGATTTATCCAATTTCTCCAGGCGTATATATGACAACGAAAGGAGACGCACACATGGCTAATGTAATTAGTGATGAGACTATTGAGTATGTTGGTATCCTTGCCAAGCTTGAACTCTCTGATGAAGAGAAGGAAGCTGCCAAGAAGGATATGGCGAGCATGCTTGATTATATTGACAAGCTCGGTGAGCTTGATACTACAGGGGTAGAACCTATGTCACATGTGTTCCCTGTTAATAATGTAATGAGAGAAGATGTTGTTACTAATGGTGACGGAAGCGAGGCAACTCTTGCTAATGCACCTGAATGTAATGAGTCAGGATTTATTGTACCTAAAACTGTTGAATCATAGAAAGGACGCATATGAGTTTATTAGATTATACAGCTGTTGAACTGGCTGCTAAGATTAAAGCGGGTGAGACAACAGCAACAGAGGCTATGGAAGCTGTCATTGCACAGATTGAAAAGTCTGAGGATGAGCTTAACTGCTATGTCACATTTGACAAGGAAAAAGCTCTTGCAGCAGCTAAGAAAGCGGATGAGGATATCAAGGCAGGTAAACTTACAGGACCTTTAGCCGGAGTTCCATTTGCAATTAAAGATAATATGTGTACAGAGGGCATGCTTACTACATGCTCATCAAAGATACTTGGTAATTTTGTTCCAACTTACACAGCAGACGCGGTTGTGAGACTCCAGAATGCCGGAGCAGTAATTATCGGAAAGACTAACATGGATGAATTCGCGATGGGTTCTACAACTGAGACAAGCGCATTTGGCGCAACTAAGAATCCACGCAATCCTGAGCATGTACCGGGTGGTTCATCAGGTGGTTCTGCAGCAGCAGTTGCAGCAAATGAGTGTTTTGCAGCACTTGGTTCTGATACAGGTGGATCAATAAGACAGCCAGCTTCTTACTGTGGTGTTGTAGGCTTAAAGCCAACTTATGGAACAGTATCACGTTATGGACTTATTGCTTACGGTTCATCATTAGACCAGATTGGACCTTTATGTAAGGATGTAACTGATTGTGCAACTATTATGGAAGCTATTGCAGGTAAGGATGACAAGGATTCAACATCTATCGGAAGAGATGATTATTCATTTACAAAGGCATTAGTTGATGATGTTAAGGGAATGAGAATCGGTATTCCTAGAGATTATTTTGGTGAAGGTCTTGACCCTGAGGTTAAGGAAGCTGTTCTTAATGCTGCCAAAGTTCTTGAGAGCAAGGGCGCAATCGTGGAAGAGTTTGATTTAAGCCTTGTTGAGTACGCAATTCCTACTTACTATACAATCGCAGCAGCAGAGGCAAGCTCTAACCTTGAGCGATTTGATGGTGTTAAATACGGATATAGAACTAAAGAATACGAAGGACTTCATAACATGTACAAAAAGACTCGTTCAGAGGGATTTGGTCCAGAGGTTAAGAGAAGAATTATGCTCGGTTCTTTCGTATTAAGTTCAGGATATTATGACGCTTATTATCTTAAGGCGTTAAGAGTTAAGGCTCTTATTAAGAAAGCATTTGATGAAGCATTTGCAAAATACGATGTAATTCTTGGACCTGTTGCACCAACAACAGCACCAAAGCTTGGTTCATCACTTTCTGACCCTATTAAGATGTATCTTGGAGATATCTATACTATCTCTGTAAATCTTGCCGGACTTCCGGGACTTTCAGTTCCATGTGGAAAGGACAAGAACGGTCTTCCAATCGGCTTACAGCTTATTGGTGACTGCTTTAAAGAAAATAATCTTATCCGTGCAGGCTACGCTTATGAGCAGGCACGAGGAAGATTTGAATAGGAGGGAGGCATAAGTATGAAAGATTATGAAGTTGTAATCGGACTTGAAGTCCATGTTGAATTAGCTACTAAGACAAAGATTTTCTGCGGATGCTCAACTGAGTTCGGCGGAGCACCTAACTCACATACTTGCCCTGTGTGTACAGGTATGCCGGGTTCTCTTCCTGTTCTTAATAAGAAGGTTGTTGAATATGCAGCAGCAGTAGGACTTGCAACTAACTGTACAATTACACAGGACTGCAAGTTCGACAGAAAGAATTATTTCTACCCTGATAACCCACAGAATTATCAGATTTCACAGCTTTATCTTCCAATCTGCCGTAACGGACATGTTGATGTCAAGTTAGCAGATGGAACAGAAAAGACAATTAGAATCCATGAGATTCATATGGAAGAGGATGCAGGAAAGCTTATTCACGATGAGTGGGAAGGCGTTTCATATGTAGACTACAACCGTTCAGGTGTACCTCTTATCGAAATCGTTTCTGAACCGGATATGCGTTCAGCAGAAGAAGTTATTGCTTACCTTACTAAGTTAAGAACAACAATCCAGTATCTTGGTGCTTCTGACTGTAAGCTTCAGGAAGGTTCTATGAGAGCCGATGTCAACCTCTCTGTAAGAGAGCGCGGTTCAAGCGAGTTCGGAACAAGAACAGAAACTAAGAACCTCAATTCATTTGCAGCGATTGAAAGAGCTATTAAAGCTGAGACAGCAAGACAGATTGACTTAATCGAAGCAGGTGAGAAGGTTGTTCAGGAAACAAGAAGATGGAATGATGATAAGGAATATTCTTATGCTATGCGTTCAAAGGAAGACGCACAGGATTACAGATATTTCCCAGATCCAGACCTTGTTCCAATTCACATTAGTGACGAATATTTAGCAGAGCTTAAGGCTAAACAGCCAGAGTTCAAGGATGAGAAGAAAGCACGTTATATGGAAGAATTTGAGCTCCCTGAATATGACGCAGAGATTCTTACAGATTCTAAGAAGTTTACAGAAATCTTTGAGGAAGCTACAGCAATCTGCAACCAGCCAAAGAAGGTTTCTAACTGGATTATGGGCGAGACAATGCGACTCATGAAGGAAGAATCAGCTAAGACTGGAAGAGAATTCAGAGCCGAAGAGTTAACATTTTCACCAGCCAGCCTTGCTAAGATTATTACTCTCGTTGAGAAGAAAGAAATCAACAATGCAGCAGCTAAAGAGATATTTGAGCATGTATTTGCTGAAAATGTTGATGTTGACGCATATGTTGAGGAGCACGGCTTAAAGCAGGTTAATGATGAAGGCGCGCTCAGAGCAACAGTTGAGAAGGTTATCGCTGATAACCCACAGTCAGTTGCTGATTATAAGGGCGGCAAGAAGCAGGCAATCGGTTACCTTGTAGGTCAGACTATGAAGGCAATGCAGGGCAAAGCTAATCCGGGAATGGTTAATGCTCTTTTACAGGAGCTTTTAAAGTAACACATAAACTTAAGGCAGGAAGGAGATGTGTCATGAAAAAAGTTGATTTTGATGTTAAACTGCCAGCATTTGTTGACAGAGTTGTATATGTTAATAATTACGGTGCAAGACCATACTGTTACACTATTGAGGATGCATCAAGAAATGCGGACGCGATAAACAGAGCAATTAATTATATCTCAGAAAAGGGCGGCGGAACTGTTGTAATTCCTGAGGGAATCTGGTTTACAGCACCAATCGAGATTAAGAGTGATGTTGAATTAAGAATTGAGAAGAATGCAATACTTAAGTTCTCTAAAGATATTGACCAGTATCCGCTTATTATTACCAACTATGAAGGTCAGGAGTGTATAAGAGCAAAGTCTCCTATCACTGCTGAAAATGCTATTAACATCGGTATAACCGGTAGTGGTATTATCGATGGAAGCGGTGATCTGTGGCGTCCCGTAAAGCAGTTTAAGATGACTGACAGACAGTGGGAAGCTCTTATGAAAAAGAGCCAGTACACAATTGAGACTAAGGAAGGCGGCATATGGATGCCGACAGAAAGCTCATTTAAGGGTAACGAGCATAATATCCAGCTTGATGCTGAGAATGCACTTGAGAAAGCAAGCGAGTATTATGATTTCTACAGACCTGTAATGGTAAGCCTTCGCCACTGCAAGAGGATTCTTCTTGAAGGTGTAACATTTATGAATTCACCAGCATGGAATATCCACCCATTCTTCTGTAAGAATCTTACAGTCAGAAATGTTACTGTGTGCAATCCATATTATGCACAGAATGGTGATGGACTTGATGTTGAATCATGCAAGAAGGTCCATATTCATAACTGTACATTTGAAACAGGTGACGATGCAATCTGCTTAAAGTCAGGAAAGAATGCAGTTGCAAGACAGATTGAAGGACCTTGTGAGGATGTGTATATCCATGACTGCCTTGTTAACAAGGGACATGGCGGCTTCGTTATCGGAAGCGAGATGAGCCGTGGTGTTAAAAATGTATTGATAGAAGATTGTACTTTCCTTGGAACTGATGTCGGAGTCCGCATGAAGAGTGCACTTGGACGTGGTGGAGTTATCGAGAATATTAATATAAAGAATATTAATATGGTTGATATTAAGGAACAGGCAATTATTCTCACAATGTCATATGTGCTTAATTCTCTTAACAGAAATGAAGAGATTAACGGAATTGACAAGGATGATATTCCTTATATTAAGAATATTAATTTTGAGGGAATTAACTGCCTTGGAGCTAAGGAAGCGGTTGTTATTGAGCCTTTGAAGGATATGCCTGAGACAATCACAGACATACACATTAAGGATTCATCATTTGTAACAAGTGGTGAGAACCGTGTTGGATGTGACTGCCTTACAAGTGAACAGACAACTTATGAGATATTATAAAGAAATCCCAGTAACACTGATAATGTGTTGCTGGGATTTTTGTGGTGTATCTTAATTTTTCTTATCTGATTGAGATGCTAATAACTGCTCGTATTTAGCTTTCCACTTTTCAGCTTCTTTTGTTAGTTCTGTCTTCTCTTCTTCCAGCCTTTTCAATTTATTCTGCATATGTTTTTCTTCAATCTCAGCCCGTCTTCTCGCCTCACACTGCTGGCGGATTGTTTCGTCACTATTAAGCTCATATAAAGTTTCTGCTGTATCTTTCATATATTCATTACTCTGAACAGCCATACGCAACTCCTCCCATGTCTTAGCCTTGAAGACAGCCGCCCATGTGTCTATTCCATAAGCCTTATCTTCATTACTTGCCATATCTATCTGAGTTAAGTCTAACACACTGATACCGAGTTTGTCACTATACCTTCTGTGGGTTTTCTTATTCAGCAGCTCATATTGTGCATAAAATTCCGGTGCGTTTTCGAATAAAGTATAATCCAGAATTCCAATATTAATAACAGGCTTGATATCTTCGTATGCGTCACCTTTATTAAGCTGGCTGAAATCTGAACATAAATAGCACAAAGACCTGTTTTCCCAGTTATGCAGATTATTAACCTGCATTTCAAGATTAAGCATAGTACTGTTATTAAGCAGGATATTTACATCAAGTATAAATGTTTTGGCATTAATGCTTTCTCCTAATATTATAGGATTGGTTATCTTAATATCCTTAATGTCTTCCGGATTGAGATGAAGCAGCGCGCTTGCCAGTCCAATCAGCGTTTTTCTGCTTTTTTGAAGTATTGCACGAAACATGTAATCGTTAGTCAAACCGTAATCAATCTTTCCTTTTGCCTCCATAATAGGTGCAGTATTCCCCATAAAATTCCTCCTCTTCGTCTAGTGTCATGATTTGTGGATATGATTGGCGAAATGTAAAACCAGCCAGACAGTTAAATAAAATATTTAACATAAATGAATAATAACATATATTATATTTTAAAACAATATACAATTGAAAGAAAATATTTGAAATTTTTAGTATTTGAAGGAGAGGATCAACATATAATAAGAGCCACTGGCTAAGCCAATGACTCTTATATTGTATTAGTTACCAACTTCTTCATCAATCAATTCCAATGCATATGAGTCAACACTCAGATACTGGTCTTTATACAGAATGGCAGAGCATTGTGTAATAGGCAGTTCATCTGAAGAGCCGTCTTTATACTGTACAGTAAGCACATATCTGGTAGTTGACTCTTTATCGTCATAAAAAGTGATTGGATGTGAAGGTTTGTACGCCAGTGCATCTGTCAGCTCCTGAAGTTTATCTCCAGTGAAAACAGCAGTTTTGTGATTGTACTTATTGGTTACAGTAATGCTTTCAGCATTATCTATGCTGATGGTAACAAGAGTTTTGTTATATATGCTGTCAAGGTATTCTGTAACATCCTTTGAAGATTTACCTAATATCCGGTATGTTTTGTTATTAATGATGATTCTGCTATTAAATGGGAAGATGTCATTCATGTGATTATCGTTATCAGTATATAATATTCTGTATGTCCAGCCTGTTGAATTGGGGTATGTCCACGGAACAACGGTTATATCTTCCAGCATGTCAATTAACCGGGTCTTTTCATCAGGCGTCAGGCTGATTTCATTGCCTTCTCTTACAACAGAAAAGCTATCTGTGTCTGATAAATCAATACTGATATGACGTGATTTCGATAATATGGTGCAGATAAATATTATTAAAAATGCTGCAAGTATTATTACAATTACGACTGGTATGAGCCATTTCATTTTCTTTCTCATGCTGATTCACCTCCTGTTTGGGGCAATATGATATCATATATAACACGGACTATATTTATATTATAATAATACGATATTATTAATGGCTGTGCAATATGTTATTGCATAAAGATAAAGTGTATTGATTTTGAAGGAACGCTGTTATATAATGTTTTTGTTTGTTTTTAAACCGCATAAATACTACGGTTTGATAACTTTTTAACTAATAATTATATTAAGAAGAAAAGGATGGATGAACTCATGGGAAAATGTGAATTACTCTATGAAGGAAAAGTAAGAGAAGTATATGATTGCGATGACAAGCTTGTTATGGTTGCTACAGACCGTATCTCAGCATTTGATCACATTTTAAAGAACAAGGTTACAGAAAAGGGAGCAATCCTTACACAGATGTCAAAGTTCTGGTTTGATTATACTAAGGACGTTGTTGCTAACCATATGGTTTCAGTTGATGTTAATGACATGCCAGAGTTCTTCCACAAGGATGAATATATTGGAAGAAGCATGCTCTGCAAGAAGCTTACAATGCTTCCTATCGAGTGTATCGTAAGAGGATATATTACAGGAAGCGGCTGGGCAAGCTACAAGGAGAACGGAACAGTCTGTGGAATTAAGCTTCCAGAAGGACTTAAGGAATCAGAGAAGCTTCCTGAACCAATCTACACACCAAGTACTAAGGCTGAGATTGGCGACCATGATGAGAATATCTCATTTGAGAAGAGCATTGAAGTTCTTGAAAAGCAGTTCCCAGGCAAGGGACTTGAGTATGCTACTAAGATTAAGGATGCTACTATTACTCTTTACAAGAAGTGTGCAGAGTACGCTTTAAGCAAGGGTATTATTATTGCAGATACTAAGTTTGAATTTGGTCTTGATGAGAATGGTGAGGTAGTTATCGGTGACGAGATGCTTACACCAGACAGCTCAAGATTCTGGCCATTAGAAGGATATGAGGCAGGAAAGAGCCAGCCATCATATGATAAGCAGTTTGTAAGAGACTGGTTAAAGGCTAATCCAGACAGTGATTATTTACTTCCAGATGATGTAATCGAGAAGACAGTTGAGAAGTACAAGGAAGCATATAAGCTTCTTACAGGCAAGGATTTTTCCCGCAAATAATCACAGTCGATAAGGAATGGAGAATTATGAATCAGATTGATATTAATGACAGCCACTATGCTGAAGATGAACTTCACGAGGAATGCGGAGTCTTTGGTGTATATGATTTCGATGGCAATGATGTTTCATCTACAATATATTATGGCCTTTTTGCCCTTCAGCACAGAGGACAGGAAAGCTGCGGTATAGCAGTCAGTGATACAGAAGGACCTAAGGGAAAGGTTCTTTCATACAAGGATATGGGACTTGTTAATGAAGTCTTTAATCCTGAGAAGCTTGAAAAGCTTAATGGTAATATAGGTGTCGGACATGTAAGATATTCAACAGCCGGAAGCAGCAGCCGTGAGAATGCTCAGCCGCTTGTTCTTAACTATGTTAAGGGAACTCTTGGCATGGCACATAACGGTAATCTTCTTAACGCAGTTGAACTGCGTGAGGAACTTTCTTATACAGGAGCTATCTTCCAGACAACTATTGATTCAGAGGTTATCGCTTACTTAATTGCTAGAGAAAGACTTAATGTTCCTACTGTTGAGGGAGCTGTTTTAAATGCAATGAAGAAGATTAAGGGTGCTTATTCACTTATCGTAATGAGTCCTAGAAAGCTTATCGGAGCAAGAGACCCATTTGGTTTCAAGCCATTATGTATTGGTAAGAGAGACAATGCATATTTCTTATCATCAGAGACATGTGCGCTTGATACTGTAGGTGCAGAGTTTGTTAGAGATGTTGAACCTGGTGAGGTTGTTACTATCACTAAAGAGGGAATCAAGTCTGATAAGTCACTCTGCCGTAAAGATACAGCCAGATGTATATTTGAATACATATATTTTGCAAGACCAGACAGCAAAATTGATGGAATGGGTGTATATGAGTCAAGAATTAATGCAGGAAGAATCTTAGCAAAGACTCACCCTGTAGACGCTGATATAGTTGTTGGTGTTCCAGAATCTGGTAATCCGGCAGCACTTGGTTTCTCAATGGAATCAGGAATTCCTTATGGCAATGCATTTATCAAGAATAATTATGTTGGACGAACATTCATCAAACCTAAGCAGGAACAGAGAGAGTCAAGTGTTAAGGTTAAGTTGAATGTACTTAAGGAAGCAGTTGCAGGCAAGAGAGTTGTCATGATTGATGACTCAATTGTACGAGGAACAACAAGTGCAAGAATTGTAAGCCTTCTTAAGGCAGCAGGTGCTAAGGAAGTTCATGTAAGAATCAGTTCGCCAGCTTTCCTTCACCCATGTTATTTCGGAACAGATATTCCTTCAGAAGACCAGCTTATTGCATCAGGTCATTCAGTTGAAGAAATCTGCAATATAATTGGTGCAGATTCATTAGGATATCTTGAGGTTGACAAGTTAAGTGAGATGATATGCGGAGGAACAGGTTTCTGCGATGCATGCTTTACAGGCAATTATCCAATTGAGCCACCTAAGATTGATATCCGTGGTGAGATGGGCTGATAAAGCGATTGCAGTATGCTGCTTGGAGAACATCTTTGATGTGGCGGTTGGTTGAGGCTTGCGATAGCCGTGTTGCGGACGGTGGATGTGGCTTGAAAGCATAATATTGCTGAATATAAAGGCAATTTCTGGCTGAATACCTATAAGATTAACATATGTGCTGATTTGGTAGGCATTTTTAAGCAGAATAATAGAATATACGATACAAGATGCCTACTAAAAGCATGAAATATGTTGTTTAGTAGGCATTTTTAGTAAAAATGCAGCACTATTATAATAGTCACAAGCGAAATTTACCTACTAAATTGCTGAATATGCGACTATTTATAGGTATCATGACAACAAGCAAAGAAAAGAAGGCTAAAGCAAACAGAAATTAACAGTTTCAAAGTATATCATGACAATAAATACAAGAAAAAGGGGAACAGGATGAGTTATTTTCCGTTTTTTAGAGAGATAGAAGGGGAGAAGTGCCTTGTTATCGGTGGAGGCAAGGTAGCGGCAAGAAAGATAAGCAGGTTAAAAGGCTTTGGCGTGAAGATTACTGTCGTTGCACCATCAATAGAATCTGATATAGAAGCAATGGCGCAGGCTTGCGATAATATAAGTATTGAAAGAAGAACATTCACACAGGAAGATATTGAAAATGCAGACTTTGTTATTGCAGCGGCCGGTGAAGAAGTGGATAAAGAAGCTGCCAGATTGTGCAAAGAAAAGGGTATTCCTGTAAATGTTGTGGATAATCAGGAGCTGTGCGACTTTATATTCCCTTCAATTGTACAGAAGGGTGACATGGTTGCAGGATTTGTTACAGGTGGGAAAAGTCCTCATGTTGCAGCCAAGTTAAGAAGAGATTTTGAGGCAAATGTATCTGACAATATAGAGAATATATTAGATTATCTTTCAGAGGTAAGGACACTTGCCAAAGAAAAGATAGATGATGACAGGAAAAGAGCAGCATTTATAAGAGAGGTTTCTGAATTCTGCATGAAAGCTGACAGAGTGTGCAGCAGTAAGGAAGAGAACGCATTTTTACAGAAATATCTTGATAACAGGAGTGAGAAGATACTACCGGGAGCAGCACTTGTTGGTGCAGGCTGCGGCTCATATGAATTAATTACACTTAAAGGCTTGTCTGAGATAAGAAGGGCAGAGGTTATAGTGTATGATGATTTGATTGATGAGCATCTTCTGGAATTCGCACCGGAGAGCTGTGAACTGATATACGCAGGCAAAAGAAGCGGAAGACATTCTAAGGCGCAGGAAGAGATTAATGAGCTGCTTGCTGCCAAGGCGCTTGAGGGTAAATATGTTGTGAGACTGAAAGGCGGCGACCCTTATGTGTTCGGAAGGGGAGGCGAGGAAGCACTTGCACTTAAAGCACATGGCATACCTGTACATGAAGTTCCGGGAGTTACTTCAAGTATAGGCTTGTGTGGAATGGCTGGAATACCGGTAACGCACAGGGGTGCAAGCCGTGGATTTCATGTGATTACAGGACATACGGCTGATAATCTGCCACCAGAGATTGAAGAAATCAGGTGGAAATCATATGCAAAGCTTGATGAAACATTTGTATTCCTTATGGGATTAAAGAGCATAGATATGATTACGGAAAAGCTGATGAGATATGGAAAGCCGTCAGATACGCCAGTTGCAGTAATTCATGGTGAGAATACAGATGGTACATATGTAAAGCTTGTCGGAACACTTTCAGATATTGCGGGAAAGGTGAAAGAAGCAGACTTCCCGTCACCGGCTATTATAGTTGTCGGAGAGGTTGCAGCTCTTGAATTGACAGATTAGTGCCGGCACATCTGGCGAGAGACATGTAGATTACATCTATAGAAAAGAGGAATAATATGGATAAGGACAGACTGGACAGACAGATAGAGTTTATAAGAGAGATTGATAAGGAAAAGAGCATTGGCAGACAGACGTATCTGGCGGACGCTTCAAGAAAGGAAGATGACGCTGAGCATGCATGGCATATGGCAATTATGACTGTGCTGTTGTCAGAATACGCCAACGAAAAGATTGATGTGCTTAGAACAATGACAATGCTTCTTATACATGACCTTGTAGAGATAGATGCAGGCGATACTTATGCTTACGATGAGGAAGCTAAGAAAACACAGCGTGAACGTGAGTTAAAATGTGCTGACAGAATATTCAGTATTCTTCCAGAGGACCAGGGAAAATATATGCGTGAATTGTGGGAAGAATTCGAGGCACAGGAAACACCAGAGGCGAAGTTTGCGAGAACTATGGATAACTTTCAGCCTGTAATCTTAAATGACGCTTCAAAAGGTAAGAGCTGGGCAGAAAAGGGAGTTCATCTCAGCCAGATATTAAAGAGAAATGCAAGAACTGCTGAGGGTTCTGAAGAATTGTGGAAATATTCTTATGAGAAGCTTATAAAGCCGAATGTTGAGAAGGGGAATATTAAAGAGGATTAAATTTTAGGGGAGAAGGTGTTTTTATGTCAAAGAAGAAATTATCTATAATAATTATCGGGGTTGTAATCTGTGTGGCTGCATTATCAGCAGTTCTTGTAATGGTGAAAGGGAAAAAAGAAAAGACAATAGACATTGGCAAAAGCAGTGGGGAAACAGACGAACAGAGCTATTGGAATCCGGATATTCACAGCATTGCCAAGTCTGAGGAAGGATACTATTTTCTCACATATGATGTTGATGGAACTACACTGAAGTATTTTGATGATGCGACACAAAGGACAATAGCTGTATGTGCAAAACCAGACTGTACACACGATAATTCAGATTGTAATGCATTTTTCTCAATGGACTATCTCTCGTCACCTGTCTATTATTATAAAGGTTACATATATATGGTAAGGGTTGATGCAGGTATGGCGAAGGTTGTAAGAATACAGAAAGATGGAAGCAAGAGAGAGGATGTGGCGGATTTGTTTGCTAATGACGGCGTAACATCAATATCAATGGTTTTTCATGATGACTGTATATATGCTTATGACCATTTGGGACATACAGCAAGTGACGAAGTTGGAAAAGAAGTTATTAAGAAGATAGATTTAAAAACAGGACAATCAGAAGAAGCATTTTCATATGAAGGCAAAAATGCTGCTATATCAGGAGCAAGAAGCTTTGGGGATAAACTATTCTTTAAGATATTAACATATTCATTGGACAGAGATAAAGGTGAAATAAATGAATCATTTTTACTGTATTGTTATGATTATGGTACAGGAGATACGCAGGTGATTTCTGATAAGAATATATCAGATTATTATGTGGATACAGAGAATGGAGTTCTGTTTTATTTTGTAATTGGAAAGGGATTGTATTCGAGAAAATTAAACGGTACTGATTCAACATTACTATATAAAGCTGATGAGACAATAATTCGTGCTTCCATGTCGTATGATGGCAATTATCTGTATATGTCTAATGGCGGAGCTGGAAGTGCAACTGATTACAGCAAGAAGATAGAAAGAAAAATATTTGTTCTGAAAACTGATGGAACGGTTGTGAACACAATTGCACTCGATAAGAATTCAGGAACAGCATATTTTGGTGATGAAAAGTATATGTTTTTCGCAAAGACGGGCGGAGAACTTGTGTATATAGATAAAAATAATATTCTTGGGAATTGTGAATTAAAAAAAGCTGAGGGTAATTAAAACTTTTTCCCAGACAGATTCGTATATAAAGTTAAAGAGTAATCTGGATGGGAGGGGTTTTATGAAAAAAGTTACAGCTGGATTAATTATAATTATGTTGCTTATGCTTGTGTCATGTAAGGGTAAGGCTGTTAATTCGATATCTGTTGGAAGTGATAATCTGGATGGCAACCAGTCGTATTTTTCTGAAAATATGCATGAAGTGGCAAGATGTGTAACAGGGTATTATTATCTAAAGAAATATAATGCATCAGATAGTAACCTTGTATATTATGATGATCAATCTGGTGAAAGTGTTATATTATGCAACAAACCACAGTGTGAACATAATTCAGAAGAATGTATGGCATATATTAAAGGCGGAGAGTTTAAGAGCAAATTGTATTATTATGATTCATATATATACATGTTAAGCTCCAAGGGCAATCTTGTAAGAATAAGTCAGGATGGAACACAGAGAACGGATATGGGAAGTATCTGTGTGTTTAGTGAACAGGATGGTGTATCATTATGCTTTAATCAGCAGTATGCATATATGTCACAGGAGATTACAGGGGATATAGAAGGCAATGTAACAGTAAGACTATACAGATTCAATCTGGATACATGTTCGTCTGATATGATATATGAAGAAAAAGGGTATGGAATTGGCATAAACTCACTTAAGACTTATGGAAAAGACACATTTTTTATTAAGACATCTTTTTCAAAAGATGATAAAGGTCTGTATTCCCTTGAGGGAAAAGGAATATTCAGAATTACAGGGGACAGCACAGAGAGCGTGCTGGATGCAAATGTGTACAGTTACTGTATGGATGCGGATAATAATATAATGTATTACAGCACTCTTGGGGACGGAATAATATACAGATATGATTTGGGCACTGGTAAATCAGAAAGTATATACAAGAGTGATAATGGTACAGGATATTTCTATATTACATATGATGGGGATTATATCTGGATGGACGATGAAGGATATAAGGATATGGCAATGTATTTTAATAAGCAGAGCAATGCCCTTGAATATACAATATATCAGCTGGACAAGGATGGAAAATGTGTATCACAACGCACTATTCCAGATGAGGAAAAGATATATTCAATTATGCATGGGGATAGCAGTAGAATGTTTATGTTTTCGTCTGTAAATAACATTGTATACATTGATAAAAGTAACATTGCTGATGGGGATATTAAGGAGTTTAGATAGATGAAGGAACTGGGGAGACTGCTTAATAGGAAAACAATAATTATAATGATAGCCGCAGCATGTATATGTGTTACGGCTGTTGTTGCAAGAGATTTTTCAGACTGTGGAATAGATAATTACAGTGTGAAGATAAGGGAGTATAACTGGATAGAAGCCGGACATGCAGAAGATGAAATGAATCAACATTCTGATAATCTACCTGCTGCTGAGAGAAGAATATATAAAAGACTGATAAAAGAATATGATGCTAAAACAGAATATATAGATGGATATTACGATAATGTTAATGCTGTTATTGCCAGTGCACAGAATATGAAAAAGTTCAGCGTATTTGGAACATCCAGTTCTGCATCTAATATCGACAAGACAGAAAAAGATTATTCAAGAATTAAAGATGTGCATGTAAGAAAACTGAACAGCAGGGCAATTGAGAGGTATCTTGAATCAGATATATCCATATATGTCATGCTCGCGCTGATGATATATGTCATATATAACATATATGAGTATCGTGACAATGGAATGTGGCAGCTTACATATACAGCCCGTAATGGACGCATGAGACTGTCGGCATATTCGTTAGCAGCAATGTGCGTAATTGTCATGGCAGAAATGCTGTTTATGAATATATGTGCAGCAGGCGGGTTGTTGTGCATATATGGCGGAGCAGAGACGTTAACAGCACCTGTCCAGTGTCTTACAGGATATAATAATTATACGCTGCCAGTCAGTGTACTTACTTATCTTGGTATAAGATATTTAATAAATGTACTTATAATTATTACATTATCAATGATTATATCAGCAGTATTTGCCCTGTGCAGAAAGAGAATAAGTTCTATAGTTATAGTTGGAATATTTGCGGGGGCAGAGGCATATGCATATCAGAATATATCATTACAGAGCAGATTAAAGATACTAAAAAAGATTAATATAATAAATGTAATGGATGTTAACACATTACTTAAACATTACGAAAATATAACAGTGGGAGATATCTCAATAAGTGTTATAAGTGTGTTGTGTGTGGTATGTCTGATAATATCAGTAGTGGTAATGAGTCTTATTATAGTAATGGGAAAGCTCATAAGACCCGGTAAAAAAGCAGGCATAATAGATAAGATAATTGAAGAAATCAGACATGGAATACAGTGGATACTTGAAAAACTTCCACATTGCTGTAAAGAAATGTACAAGCAGCTTATAACAGGAAAAGGATGGCTTGTAATATGTGTTGTAGTATTTCTGACAATATTTATAAGCAATAGCCAGAAAATAGTATATTCGGATGATGAGAAGAAAAAGGATGAATATTATCAGGAATATGGAGGAAAAGATTACAGTGGGTTTACAAGACTTATAGAATTAAGAAAAGCAGATGTTGATGAAGCAGCAGCCAGATTAGATGAGGCACAGAAGCAGTATGAAGCTGGGATGATTGATGAAAACACTGTAAGCAGATATGTATATAACATGATAGATGCAACAAGACTTCTTGACAATATGAACGAATATAAGGAGCGGATTGATTATGTAGAAGAAGTAAAGAGGCAATATGGCATAGATGCATATGTTATGTCCCAGCGCGGATACGACCAGATATTAGGAGATAATGGCAGGGTCAGGAGACTTATAATATATATAGTACTCGGGTTCGGAATAGTACTTATTGCAGAATCAGAAAATGCGATAGAGTATAGAAGTGGTATGAATATGCTTATTGCCGCATCTTCTAAAGGAAGAAGATGGGGTAAGGCAGTTAAAGCATGTTCAGTATGTATAATTGCTGCAATCATGGCATTAGCAGTATATGCAGTGGAGATGGTTATAATGGCTAAGATATATGGTATGCCATATATAGATGCACCCCTTATAAGTCTGTCATATATGAAAGCTGGAAGCATGCTAAGAAGTATGACAATAAAACAATATATGATTATGCTTTTATGTGTACAGATTATATATTCTTTGATTGTAGCTATTGAAACAATGGCAGTATCTAGATGTGTGTTTAAAAAGAATTCCAGCAGGGAAGTTCCCATACTGATAGCAGTTAATACGATAATATTATTTATTATTATGTAAGAATAAATGAGAATTGGCAGAGGGGTGATTGCGTGAATAAAAAACATTTGCAGATTGTGATTTCAGCTGTGTTTGGAGCAGTGCTTGCTGTCGTGATTGTGGCATATATACTGCTTCATAGAAATGCAGATGCAGAAAAGAATATTTATTATGCAGGGTTTACAGGCGGTGCTGGAAATAGTGAATTTCAGAATTACTGGGATACGGATGGGTATTATGATCTGGCAGCAGTAGATGAAGGCTATTATTATATGAATAGCGGCAGTAATATGCTGTTGTTCTTTAATCTGGAGACTAATGATGTGATTCCTGTGTGTGCAAAGCCAGAGTGCAGTCACGACTCTGCGGAATGTAATGCATTTTTCGGAAACAAAACAGCGCTGCAGAGTATCTATTACTACAGGGATTATATCTATTATTTTGGGCTGTCTGATGGTATGGCTATACTGTGCCGTATGGATAAGAGCGGAACAGCGAGAGAGACAGTAGCCGAACTTATGCCTAACAGCGGGGTGGATTCAATTAAAGCTGTATTTCAGGGAGATTATGCATATGTACACGATGGCGGAGAGCTGTTGTCGGAGCAGGAGACAACGGAAAGTTTAATAGAAGTTTCACTTTCAACAGGACAGAAAAAGACTGTGTATGAGGTTACAGGCACAGGTATTTCCATAACTAATGTAAAATGCTTTGACGGTAGGATATATATTACTGTCAGGGAAGCTGATTCTTCGATATCAGTTGATGAAATGCATGTCCACAGCAAGGGGCTTTTCAGCTATTCGCATGACACAGATGTGGTAGAAACTGTAAGCGGTGAGAATATCAATGATTATTATATAGTTGATGATACACTGTATTATTTTGTTACTGGAGAAGGGCTTTATAAGGCAGCTTCGGGAAGTAATACGCCGTTAAAGATATGGGATTCAACAGATAAATGTGATATGTGCAGTGTATCTTCCGATGGAGAATACATTTATCTTAATAATCATAAGTACTGTTATTATATGTGGGAGCTGTATGGATTCTCAGAAAACAGGTACATTGTTCTTGATAAAGATGGCGGTCTGGTTAATGAGATAATGTGTCCTGACGCACTGGCTCTGTATTTTGGCGATGACAGATATCTGTTCTATATGAATATGAACGAAATGGACGGGCTTATGTATATGGACAAGAAAAATATAGAGACAGAAACCGTATGGAAGAAGGTGTTCGGGTCAGAGGAAGCTTCGGACAGCAATACGGGGGAAGGCTCTAAGGCGGATAGTGCGGCTGATGAGAAGAATTATAAGAATGAAACCGGTGCTAAGTTAAGCATGGCATATCCTGTATTACATAAGGGGTTCACTGATGAGACTTTAATGGGAAGTTATAAGGTAAATGTTGTCAATATTGGTACTGCCTTGGGTGAGAAAGATGAGGGTGGATATATTGCTGCAAATGTGATTGGATGGCCGTCACTGTATGATGACAACAATATAGGAAGCCTTGAATTCACTGCTTATAATGCTTCATGTACATTTGACATAGTAAGTGCAAGCAGTACAAAGTACACTAAAAGGAATCAGGAAGTAAAAGGTGAGACCAAGAGAGTTAATGGAAGTAACGATGAGTCACTCAGTCTGGTAATACTGAATGAATTTCCGTCATCTGACAGTGCTGCGTATAATTATATGCAGCCGTCCAGTGTAGAGATAGGGAAAGCAATAGATGTAATTAACAATGTGCTTGTCGAGGCTAAGGTAAATTATACTGATGGAACAGAGCAGACGGATTATTACAGGCTTGAAAGTGCATCCAGATACAACATTTATAATATTAAGATATATAAACTTGATGAGTAATCTGTATACACTAATTAAAGTCATAAATTGCAAACGCAGTTCTGCTATGATATACTAAACTTGTATGCGGTTCTGTGATGAGCGCACACCTAAATTTTGATATATGAAAGGCGGATACGAGATGAACGACAGATATCAGACACCACTTGCAGAAAGATACGCAAGCAAGGAAATGCAGTACATTTTCTCTCCAGACATGAAGTTTAAGACATGGAGAAGACTCTGGATTGCATTAGCAGAGACAGAGCATGAACTTGGACTTCCTATCACACAGGAGCAGATTGATGAGTTAAAGGCTCACAAAGATGATATTAACTATGAAGATGCCAAGAGAAGAGAGAAGGAAGTAAGACATGATGTTATGTCTCATGTATATGCTTACGGACTTCAGTGCCCTAAGGCTAAAGGTATCATACATCTTGGAGCAACTTCATGCTATGTTGGTGATAATACTGATATCATCATTATGACAGAGGGCTTAAAGCTTGTTCGTAAGAAGCTTGTTAATGTTATTGATGAGCTTTCTAAGTTCGCAGATAAATATAAGGCACAGCCTACACTGGCTTTCACACATTTTCAGCCAGCACAGCCAACTACAGTTGGTAAGAGAGCTACATTATGGCTCAATGAATTAGTTATGGACCTTGAAGACCTTGATTATGTACTTTCTACAATGAAGCTTTTAGGCTGCAAGGGTACAACAGGTACACAGGCTTCATTCCTTGAACTTTTCAACGGAGATCAGGATAAGATTCGCCAGATTGACGGAAAGATTGCAGAAAAGATGGGATTTGACGCTTGCGTTCCAGTTTCAGGTCAGACATATTCAAGAAAGGTTGATACAAGAGTACTTAATGTACTTGCAGGAATTGCTGCGAGCGCACACAAGTTCTCTAATGATATCAGATTATTACAGCACCTCAAGGAAGTTGAAGAGCCATTTGAAAAGTCACAGATTGGTTCATCAGCTATGGCTTACAAGCGTAATCCTATGAGAAGTGAGCGTATGGCTTCACTTGCTGATTTCGTTATCAGTGATGCACTTAACCCAGCTATTGTTTCATCTACACAGTGGTTTGAGAGAACACTTGATGATTCAGCTAACAAGAGAATGTCAGTTCCAGAGGGATTCCTCGCTGTTGATGGAATCCTTGACCTCTACTTAAATGTTGTTGACGGACTTGTTGTATATGACAAGGTTATCATCAAACACATGATGGCAGAGCTTCCATTTATGGCAACAGAGAATATCATGATGGATGCTGTTAAGGCTGGTGGAGACAGACAGGAGCTTCATGAGAAGATCAGAGAGCTTTCTATGATTGCAGGAAAGAGAGTTAAGCAGGAAGGTCTTGATAATAACCTTCTTGAACTTATTGCAGCAGAGCCAATGTTCGGTGTTACTCTTGAAGAGTTACAGTCAAAGCTTGACCCTATGAAGTATGTTGGACGTTCTAAGGAACAGGTTGACGAGTATCTTGCTAATGTTATCAAGCCTATCCTTGATGCTAACAAGGAAGAACTTGGTATGAAGGCAGAGATTAATGTTTAATTAATAATTTGGAGGTGTTATAACATGAAGGTTGTATTAGTTAATGGCAGCAGAAGAGACGCAGGCTGTACATATACAGCACTTTCTGTTGTTGCTAAGGAATTAGAGGCACAGGGAATCGAGACTGAGATAGTTGCAGTTGGCAGCAGAGTTGTTAAGGGCGAGCTTGATGCAGTAGTCAAGGAAGTTGGCGCTAAGATAACTGATGCAGACGGACTTATCGTTGGTTCACCTGTTTATTATGCTTCTCCAACAGGAGAGATATTAATGTTCCTCGACAGATTATTTGGCGCATATGGTAACGAGCTTCGTTACAAATGTGGTTCTTCAATCGCTTCTGCCCGCCGTGGTGGAACAACATCAACAGTTGATGTATTGAATAAATATTTCCAGATTAACCAGATGCCGGTTGTATCATCTAATTACTGGAATATTGTTCATGGCAATACACCTGATGAGGTTGTTAAGGACGAGGAAGGCATGCAGACAATGAGACTTTTAGGTCAGAACTTTGCATGGCTTGTTAAGTCAATAGACGCAGCAAAGAAGCAGGGAATTGAGCTTCCACAGGGCGAGAATAAGATTAAGACCAACTATATCAGATAATTTATAATTCTTCATAAATATTTAATGCCATAAGAGGCGTGCTGTATATATAATTATGTATATATAGCGCGCCTCTTTTGCGCGGGCATCGATGAGAGAAGGCATGGAGTATGAGCTGCCCGCGTGGGCATCGATGAGGATAGATGGATATTTAAGGAGAATTGTCGTGAAATCTTACAATAGGAGAAAACTTATGAAGAGAATAATTCTTGGTGCAGTGATACTGCTTGTGGTGCTTATTGCCGCAATCGTAGCCTGCGCCTTAATAAGTTACCACAAACAGCCAGAGCTTACTGCTGATGAGATTAATCAGCTTGATGAGCAGGGAATATGGAAAGAACGGTCAAGTGTTGAGCGGGCGCGTATTATAGAGGATAATGACGAAGCGCTTAAGGAACGAATAAGAATGATAAGCAATGCGAAGAGTGAGATTATACTCTCTACATTTGACTTCAGGTCAGATGACAGCGGAAAGCTTATGCTTGGCGCACTCATTGACGCTGCCGACAGAGGCGTGTCGGTTAATGTAATAGTTGACGGTGTGTCAGGTTTTACCAAGATGAAGGGCAATCCTGATTTTAAGGCGCTTGCGTCGTCTGATAATGTGAATGTGAAGATATATAATAAGGTCAATCCTTTCAAGCCATGGCAGTCAATGGGAAGGCTTCATGACAAATATGTCATAGCCGACAGGACTAATTACATACTTGGAGGAAGAAATACATTTAACTATTTTCTTGGAGCATATCCGGGACATAAGAATTACGACAGGGATGTGCTTGTGTACTGCGAAAGTCCTGATGAAACCAGCTCTGTGAATGATGTTCTTGCTTATTATGAGAGTGTCTGGAACTATAAAGAGAGCAAAGCATTTTTAAAGAATAACAAATGTGCAGGCAATAAGAAGGTCAAGGCGGCAAGGAAGGAGCTGCTTGATAATTACAACATTTATTATGCAGATAACAAAGATTACCTGACCAACACTGATTATACAGATGAAACAGTTGAAGTTAATAATATAGCGCTTCTTAGCAATCCGATAGAATGTGGTGCGAAAAAGCCGGTAGTGTGGTATCAGCTTACCAAGCTCATGGAGCAGGCGGATTCGCAGGTCAAGATACATACGCCTTATATTATCTGCAACGAGTATATGTATGACGGATTAAAGAAGGTATGTGATTCAGTTGACAGTGTTTCTCTGATGACTAATTCAGTTGGTAATAACGGCAATCCATTTGGTTCGGCAGACTATTATGTATATAAAGATAAGGTGCTTGGCACAGGGCTTGAAGTCTGGGAATATGAAGGCGGATATTCATATCATGGCAAATCAGTTCTTATAGACGATGATATATCGGTGGTTGGCTCATTTAATATTGATATGAGAAGCGTATATCTTGATACGGAGCTTATGCTTGTTATTGACAGCAAGGAGATTAATGAGCAGCTTGGAAGTGCCATGCAGACATATGAGCATAGCGCAAGAAAGGCTAATTCTGATGGGACATATGACAATCCATATAATGTGCAGCCTGTAGAGCTTACTCCGAAGAGAGAGCGGAGAATGAAATTGATTAAGAATTTCCTGTTGTGGACGAGATATCTGTTCTAATTAAATTTTTTGAAAAAAGTTTTGAAAAAAGTCAAAAAAGTGCTTGACATATATCACATTTTAATATTATAATAGCAAAGCAGTTTGCGAGAGAAATCAAACGAATTGTTCTGAATGTGGGGTCTTAGCTCAGCTGGGAGAGCATCTGCCTTACAAGCAGAGGGTCACAGGTTCGAGCCCTGTAGGCCCCATTTCTTTTTAAGACATTCAGTTAATATTATGGCGAGATAGCTCAGTTGGCTAGAGCACACGGTTCATACCCGTGGTGTCGTGGGTTCAAATCCCTCTCTCGCTACTATCTAAGGAGTGGAAGCAGTTAATGCTTCCACTTTTTTTACGCAGTGACAGGATTTATGAAGTCTGCGCTGTTTATGAAAATAGTGAGGCAGATATTCAGAGGAGATATATTCAGAAGATATATCTAGAGGAGGGCGTTATGACACATTTACAGGAAGAACTGTTTAAGTTACAGGATACGGCGTACAGGGATTTTCACAGCAGTCTTATGCCTGGGGTAGATAAAGAGGCTGTTATAGGAATAAGAACTCCGGTTTTAAGAACATTTGCAAAGGAATTCTCTAAGACGGAAGATGCAGGCCAGTTTATGAATGAGCTGCCACATAAGTATTATGAAGAAAATAATCTTCACATGATGCTGATTGCGCAGATTAAGGATTATGATATATGTATCAGTGAAATTGAGAAGTTTCTGCCATATATTGATAACTGGGCAACATGTGATTTACCGCTGCCAAAATGTTTTAATAAGAATAAAGAAGATATTCTTGTGAGAGCTAAGAAGTGGATTGCCACAGATGACACATATGTTAAAAGATACGGAATGGGTGTTATGATGCGCCTGTTTCTTGATGAAGATTTTAAGGAAGAATATATACAGCTTGTTGCAAGTGTAAAATCAGAGGAGTACTATGTAAATATGATGATTGCATGGTACATGGCTACAGCACTTGCCAAGCAGTGGGATGCGGCAATTCCTTATATACAGGAGCACAGGCTTTCTGAATGGGTACACAGAAAGTCAATACAGAAGGCTGTAGAGAGTTACCGCATTACACCAGAGCAGAAGGATTATTTAAAGGGTTTAAGATAGGGTTATGAAATCAAATGAAATAGATATGACGACAGGTTCTCTGCCGAAGAAAATATTAATGTATTCAGTGCCGCTTATGTTGTCAAATGTGCTGCAGGTTATGTTTAACCTGTGTGATGTGGCGGTAGTTGGTAAATTTGTAGGACCGCTGGCACTTGGCGCGGTAGGTTCAACGAGTATAATTATTACATTGACAACCGGCATACTGTTAGGTCTTGCAGGTGGTGTCAACGCGGTGGTTGCATTGTTTGTCGGGGCTAAGAATAGTGCAAATGTAAAGAAAGCAGTTCACACTTCAATTGTAATATGTATGATTGCGGGATTTCTGCTGCTTTTGTCAGGATTATTTCTTTCAAGACCAGTGCTGAATCTTATAGGAACTAAGAAAGAACTGATAAATGGAGCGGTTATATATCTTACAATATATCTTCTCGGTTCACCGGCACTTGCCATGTATAACTATGGCAATGCCGTGCTAAGTGCTGTTGGAGATACGAAAAGACCGCTTATGTATCTTATTACAGCGGGTGTAATTAATGTGGTGCTTAACCTGTTCTTTGTAATAGTATGTAAACTTGGGGTTGTCGGTGTTGCACTGGCAAGTATAATATCTCAGTATATATCAGCATTTTTAATACTTAAATTCCTGTTTAGCTGTGGCAAAGACTATGGTCTTTATATAAGAAACATAGGAATAGATTCGCATATAGCAGCGAGAGTATTGAAGATTGGATTGCCGGCAGCAGTACAGTATTCACTTTTTGCAATTGCTAATCTGTACATACAGTCGGCTGTTAATTCATTTGACCATGTAGTAGTTGAAGGCAATTCGGCTGCGGCTAATGCGGATAACATTGTGTATGATATGATGGCGGCATTTTATACTGCATGTACAAGCTTTATAGCGCAGAATCTTGGTGCAAGAAAGCGAGACAGAATCAAGAAGGCATATCTTGCGGCACAGGCATATTCATTTCTTATAGGTGCAGTACTGGGGGCATTGCTTGTAATATTCAGGACACAGTTTCTCAGTCTGTTCACAAGTGATCCAGATGTATTGCATTACGGTTCAATAAGACTTGGAATAATGGGATGTTCGTATTTTATATCTGCATTTATGGATAATGCAGCTGCGGGAGCAAGAGGTCTTGGCAGAAGCGTTATACCTACGATAATAGTTATAATGGGTTCAGTTGTTTTCAGAATTGTGTGGGTGTGTACGATATTTGCAAAGATACATACATTGATGTCGCTCTACCTTGTATATGCTAGTGCGTGGGCATTTACATCTATCATAGGAACGGCATATTTTATAATTATATATAGAAAGACTTTGAGATAAAAAGCAGGCAGTATATGTGCAATGGTTACTTTCAGGTAACTATGTCACAAAAAACTGCCTGCTTTTTATTTTCTGGCAGACTTGCTATTATAAATATATGAAAAGATGAATATAACGGAGGAGGTATGAACATGAATCAGAATGAACGAAGAGAATACCTGATAAAAGAGCTGATTAAAGAACAGCCACAGTATAGAGATATAGCGATTCCACAGGATGAGGATGCACAGAGGCGGTTGCTGCGTTCTCTTATGAATGTCCGTATGCCGGGAAAGATAAGTCAGGAATTCTTAAAGGAACAGGATACATATCTGAAGCTTATTAATGAAGATAAGGGAATTGTCAGTGTGGACAGCCTGCAGGAAATACAGCCGGATATATATGTATGGAAAGGGGATATAACAAGGCTTGCTGCGGGAGCAATTGTCAATGCAGCTAATAGCGGAATGACCGGGTGTTACCAGCCGTGTCACAATTGTATAGACAACTGTATTCATACATATGCGGGAATAGAGCTGCGTAATAAATGTGCAGAGATAATGGAGTTGCAGGGACATGAAGAACCTACAGGCAAAGCGAAGATTACACCCGCATATAATCTGCCATGTGATTATGTAATTCATACAGTAGGACCGATAGTAAGTGGACGGCTTACTACAGAACATGAAAGACTTCTTGCATCATGTTATGAGAGCTGTCTTAGCCTTGCAGACAGTTATGACGTTAAGTCAATTGCATTCTGCTGTATATCGACGGGAGTATTTATGTTTCCTAATGACAGGGCAGCGGAGATTGCGGTTGATACAGTGAGAGAATATAAGAAGAAAACGGGCAGCGGCATAAAAGTCATATTCAATGTATTTAAGGATATGGACGAGCAGATATATAAGAGAATACTGGGCTGACAGAAAGGAGAATTATGTTATTTTTAGGCAGAAGGGAAGCTTCGGACGAGAGTAAACATTTTAGCAGGAAAGAAGCTTTATATGTAAGTGAAGAAGAAAAGGTAAGAGAAGTAATAGAAAATGCTGATGCAGTAATTATTGGCGCGGGAGCCGGATTATCAACATCGGCGGGATTTACATACAGTGGCGAAAGATTTGACAGATATTTCAGTGATTTTAAGGAGAAATATCATTTTACCAATATGTATGCAGGAGGCTTCTACCCATATGATACACTGGAAGAATACTGGGCGTTCTGGAGCAGATACATATATATAAACAGGTATATGGACGCGCCAAAGGATACATATGATACGCTTTACAAGCTGGTGAAGGACAAGGATTATTTTGTCATAACAACCAATGTTGACCACTGTTTCCAGAAGGCTGGATATGACAAGAAGAGGATGTTTTATACACAGGGCGATTACGGGCTGTTCCAGTGCAGTGAGCCATGCTGTAAGGAAACATTTGACAATAGGGAGAATGTTATTGCAATGGTTAAGTCACAGGGCTATACGATAGATGAAACTGGAGATTTGCATGCAGATGGAGCAGTAAAAATGTCTGTTCCAACGGAGCTTATCCCGAAATGTCCGCACTGTGGAAAGCCTATGACAATGAATCTGAGGGCTGATGAAACATTTGTGGAAGATGAAGGCTGGCATCAGGCGGCAGAAAGATATGATAATTTCTTGAGAACAAGAAGAAATCAGAAAATAGTATTTCTTGAGCTGGGAATAGGCTATAACACACCAGTGATTATTAAATATCCATTCTGGAGAATGACTCAGAGCAATCCAAAGGCTGTATATGTATGCGTCAACTATGGTGAGGCATATGCACCTGATGAGATAAGAAAGCAGTCTGTATGTGTAGATGCGGATATTGACGCATGGCTTAAGAAAATATAATCAATCACATACATTTTACAAAAACTTTACGAACATGAGATTATGCATTTTACATAACATTGATAACATACCCTCTGCAAGCAGATGCAGAGGGTTTTCTTTATGAGACGACTCACATATCATTCTGTCAGGAAACTGATTAAAGCCCCTTTGAAAAACTTCTGCTAAAGCTTGCAAATAAAAAACGAGGAAGGTAACGAAAGTTATGAGAAAAGGAATTAAGAAGTTACTTACAGTTGCATTAACAGCAACATTAGGTCTTGCAGTATTAGCAGGATGCGGAACAGGTACATCATCAAACGGAGATGGTTCAGCAAACGGCGGAAGCACAACTAAGGAGCTTTCAGGAAAGATTCAGTTAGCAGGAAGTACATCAATGGAAAAGATGTGCGGAGCACTTATGGAAGCATTCATGGAAGAATATCCTAACGTAACAGTAACAACAGAATATACAGGATCAGGCGCAGGTATCGAGTCAGTAACATCTGGTTCAGTTGATATCGGTAACGCTTCAAGAGCTTTATCAGACAAGGAAAAGTCAGCAGGTATTGAAGAAAATGTTGTAGCTATTGATGGTATCGCAATGATTACTGACAAGAACAACAAGGTTACTAATGTAACAAAGGAACAGCTTACAGATATCTACACAGGTAAGATTACTAACTGGAAGGAACTTGGCGGTTCAGACGAAGCTATCGTAGTAATCGGTAGAGAGGCAGCTTCTGGTACAAGAGGAGCATTTGAGGAACTTCTTGGTCTTGCTAATAAATGTGCATATGCACAGGAACTTGATTCAACAGGTGCCGTACTTGCTAAGGTAGCAGCAACTCCTGGTGCAATCGGTTATGTTTCATTAGATGTAGTTGATAAGACAGTTACAGCTTTACAGCTTGACGGTGTTGATGCAACAGAAGCAAACATCAAGTCAGGTAAGTACACACTTTCAAGACCATTTGTAATGGCTACTAAGGGTTCTGTTTCATCACAGAGCGAGCTTGTTCAGGCTTGGTTCAACTTTGTAAAGTCTGAAGCTGGTCAGAAGGTAATCAAGGGAGTTGGCTTAATTCTCCCAGAGTAAGCAGTAAGTATATAGATTCTGAATGGAGAGATTGACATGGAAGAGGTTATAAATGTTGGTATGAATGAAATGAATAGAACGCCAGCAGCTGTTAAAGTAACGGCAAATGGTTCTTTAAAAGGTAATAAAAAGTCAAAGCATGCAAGTGAAAGCGTGGCACAATTTATATTTCTTGTATGTGCTGTAGTGGCTATCCTGGCAGTCTGCTCCATTACTATCTATATGTTCATCAAAGGAACAGAGAGTCTTAAGAGTGTCGGAATAGCAGATCTGCTCTTCAAAACAGTATGGGCACCAACTGCTACACCACCTGCATACGGAATTGTTTACATAATTCTTTCATCAATTGTAGGAACAACACTTGCGATTCTTATAGGTGTTCCAATTGGATTATTAACAGCAGTGTTTTTAACAGAAATAGCAGGAAAGAAACTTGCAGCAGTAGTTCAGCCGGCGGTTGAACTGCTTGCGGCAATTCCTTCTGTTATATACGGACTTCTCGGATTAATGTTATTAAACCCCCTCCTTTATAAATTAGAAAAGCATGTATTCGCGAATTCCACAACACATCAGTACACAGGAGGTGCTAATCTCCTGGCTGCAGTGCTGGTGCTTGCAATTATGATACTTCCAACAGTTATCAATATGAGTGCGTCAGCAATCAGGGCAGTACCAATGAATTTAAGAGCAACATCACTTGCTCTTGGAGCAACTAAGATACAGACAATATTCAAGGTTGTAGTTCCGGCAGCTAAGTCAGGAATTATAACAGGAATCGTATTAGGTATAGGAAGAGCCTTAGGTGAGGCAATGGCTATTAACATGGTAGCCGGTGGTTCAGTAAATCTTCCACTTCCATTCAACTCAGTAAGATTCCTTACAACACAGATTGTAAGTGAGATGAGTTACGCAGATGGAGTACACAGACAGGTTCTTTTCACAGTAGGACTTGTTCTTTACATTTTCATAATGATTATTAACCTGATAATTACATTTATGCAGAAGAAAGGGGAGAAAGCAAATGGATAATCTTAAAGCTAAGAAAAGGCATCCAGAAGAAATAGCAGTATATACAGCAATATATATATGTGCAGCATTTTCAGTTCTCCTGCTTTTAGGAATTATTGTATATGTGTTCGCTAAGGGTGCAAGACGTGTAAACTGGGCATTCCTTACAGGAGTTACATCAATTCTTCATGGAACAGTCGGAATTGCAGGTAATATTCTGAACACATTGATAATAATATTACTTACTATGATAATTACAACGCCAATCGGTGTAGGTGCTGCCATTTATTTAAATGAGTACGCCAAGCCGGGAAAGCTTGTTACAACTATAATATTTGCAACTGAGACACTTGCAGGTATCCCATCGATTATATTTGGTCTGTTCGGTATGCTTTTCTTCGGACAGTTATGCCACATGGGATATTCACTTCTGACAGGTTCTCTTACACTTACATTAATGGTGCTTCCACTTGTTACCAGAAATACACAGGAAGCGTTAAAGACTGTACCTGACAGCTTCAGAACAGGAGCCGTAGGATTAGGTGCAGGTAAATGGTACACAATCAGAACAATTCTTCTTCCATCAGCAATGCCTGGAATTGTAACAGGAGTAATCCTTGCAATAGGAAGAATTATTGGTGAATCAGCAGCATTGCTTTTTACAGCAGGAAGTGCACATCTTCTTCCAAAGACTTTCAATGCATTTCTTGAGAAAATATTTAACTCAGGCGGAACACTTACTATCCAGCTTTACTTAAGTGCAAGTAAGGGTGAATTCGAGGTAGCATTCGGTATTGCGGTTGTGCTTCTTGTAATTGTACTTCTTATTAATTTTGGTACAAAGAGGCTCGCTAAGAAGCTTGAAAAGCACTAATTGGGAGGAATATATGAGTAATAAGATTAAAGTTAAAGTTGAAAATCTGAACCTGTATTACGGCGAGAACCACGCACTTAAGGACGTGAGCATGGATATACAGGAAAATGCAGTAACAGCATTTATCGGACCATCTGGCTGCGGTAAATCAACATTTTTAAAGACCTTAAACCGTATGAACGATCTTGTTGACGGTGTAAGAATAGAAGGTAAAGTGCTTCTTGACGGTGAGGATATATATGATCCGGCTGTGGATACAACAATTCTTCGAAAGAAAGTCGGAATGGTATTCCAGCAGCCTAATCCTTTCCCAATGAGCATATATGACAATATTGCTTATGGTCCAAGAGTTCACGGTATAAGAGATAAAAAGAGACTTGACCAGATAGTTGAGGAAAGTCTCCGTGGAGCAGCTATATTTGATGAGGTTAAGGATAGATTGAAAAAATCGGCCATGGGTCTTTCTGGTGGACAGCAGCAGAGAATCTGTATAGCAAGAGCGCTTGCAGTACAGCCAGAAGTTCTTCTTATGGACGAACCAACATCAGCTCTTGATCCTATATCAACATCAAAGATAGAGGACCTTATGGAAGACTTAAAGAAGAAGTACACAGTAATTGTTGTAACTCACAATATGCAGCAGGCAACAAGAGTTTCGGATCAGACAGCATTTTTCCTTGTAGGAGAGATGGTTGAGTTTGGAGATACTAAGCAGATATTCTCTTACCCTCAGGATAAGAGGACAGAAGATTATATCACAGGAAGGTTTGGATGATGAGAAGTAAATTTGACGAACAGCTTGACAGACTTAATAAAGAAATGATGAAGATGGGTTCTGCAATTGAAGATTCTATACGAAAGGCAGTTGATGCCCTTGTAAGACAGGATGCGGAGCTTGCAAAGAAGGTTATGCTTCAGGATGAAGAGATTGACAGAGAGCAGAAGACTATTGAGAGTATCTGCTTTAATCTTCTTATCCAGCAGCAGCCGGTTGCCAAGGATTTAAGAACAATTACAGCAGCTTTAAAGATGGTTACTGATATGGAAAGAATTGGTGACCAGGCAGCAGATATCGGCGAGATAACTATTAAACTTTCTACTCAGGCATACATAAAGAAGCTGGAACATATCAATCAGATGGCATCTGAGACAATGCTTATGTTAATCAGAAGTATTGAAGCGTATGTTGAGAAAGATATGGACAAGGCAAGAAAAGTTATAGCATATGATGATGTAGTAGATGACCTTTTTGAAAAGGTAAGAGATGACCTTATTGCAATGATACAGGCAGATTCAGCCAACGGTGAGCAGGCTGCAGATCTTCTGATGGTTGCCAAGTATTTTGAGAGAATAGGAGACCATGCAACTAACATTGCAGAATGGGTAATATTTGCTCTTGATACGAAGGGAGGTTTCGATGAAGGTGCTTCTGAACATTTGTAAAAATACTCATTTAACTGAAAAAAGATATGAATATCTGTTTCTTCTTCTTAACACACTTGCATGGTGTGCAATTGGCTTTGTCGTGTGGGCGGCTGTAAGCATATTTGCATTCAGGGGAATGGAATGGATGGTTACATTCGTTGGATATTTCGGACTTATTCCCGGATTTATCGGCGGAGTTATTGAAGCCTGGAGAAACGAGAAATAACGAGGCTTTAAGGGATTTTAAGACTGTTTCAAGGAATGGTTTTAAAACATGCAGTTGAATTATATTAAAAAAGGCATAGAATATAGGCAGAGGTGATTGTTATGAAACTTGCTATGAAACACAGAAGCTTATGTTCTATGTCTTTTGTTATGCGTATATGTACATGTGTTATATTCTTATGCTTAGAAGCGGTACTGCTTTGTGCATGTAACGGTTATACAGGCAGGCTTGACGGCAGCACAGGCAGTGGAGATATAACCCGAGAAGATATAGCTGGAGAAGGTGTAGTCCGGGACGGTGCAGAAGTTCTGAGTACGGCTGCTTTAGAAAGTGATTCAATTACGGATACAGCTTCATCTTTAGAAGGGCAGCCGGTAACAAGAAAAGGTTATAATCCGCAGATGGATTTTGTTTATGATGAACATGATGACATAGATATTGATGATGAATATGTCGGCAGTTTATGCGGTGAAGCCGCAAAGGAACTTGAAACAATGTTTGGACCAGCAGAATTCTATATAACAGCAGACAGTAACGAGGATGGCAGTTACACAGTTAATATCCGTTATAATGAAAATACAGTAACATTCTCAGATAATGAACTGCAACAGATAAGAATGTATATTAATCAGGAATACAAAGAGGTCACACTTTCAGAGATTAATATACAGGGCTGGTAGTTGTAAATTAAGCCAGCATATGTTATATTAATTGAGGCGTTGAATTGGGGACACCACTTTTCAAGACCAGAAGATATGATTGCACGAATCAATCATATCAGCGAACATACAACAGGCGTCGGTAATAAAAGATTTCCGGCGTGTTTATATTATGATTTTAAAGGCAGAACCAGCTGGAAAGCGGTTTTGCCTTTTTTGCGCGAGCAGCGATGAGAGAAGGCATGGAAAGTTCACAGTCGTGCTTGCACGAACTGAGGACTTTGTATGGGTTCTCGAGGAGCGCCGCGACAATGCCAGAATGGAATTCTGGCATATGAGCTGCTCGCGAAGCAATGAGCCGTGCAAGCTGGAATGTGCTTGCACAAATTCCAGCTTATACGGCGAATGCCCATAATGAACAACGAAGGAGAAGGGAGGTACTATGGTACAGATTAACGGAGAGCAGTTTGATGCTTCAGAAGTTGTGGGGAGAACACTTCTTGCTTATGTAACTGAAGCTGGATATGACCCTGTGGGTATTGTGATTGAGAAGAATATGGAAATAATTCACAGAGAAGATTTTGACAAAGTTAATATTGCTGATGGAGATGTGATTGAGATATTGCATTTTGTTGGCGGAGGACAGTTCTAGCCAGTTAAGAATAGGCAAAGACCTACAAGAATTGCAGAATTTCAATTTTAGTGGGTTGATATTTGGCAGAGATAAATAGAAAAACCTACAAGATATAAGAAAGTCAAGATTTAGTAGGTCTTTATGATAGTGGGTGACCTATAAATGTGAGATAAACATGATATTTATAGGTTACATTAGAATATGTGAGTAATAAAAGACCTACAAGAAGTTGCATAAGCACTTTGCTAGTAGGTTTCTTGAAAATTAAAGGAGTTGTTACATACCTACTAAAAGACAGGAAATACATTTTTAATGGGTTTTTGAGCTGTGAGAGAACAATTCCAAGCAGCAATTACCAGATTAAAGATAGAAAACATTAATAACAGAACAGATGATAAGTTAAGGCAAGTGAGAATGCCATGCAAGAGGCAAAGAATAGCAGGAGGAATTCAAGATGGAAACAAATATGGAGCAGATGGAAAACAAGATACAGGACAAGAAAGAGGACAAATTAATATTAGGAGGACATGAGTTTAACAGCAGATTCATATTAGGTTCAGGAAAGTATAATGTGAATCTTATTAAGGCGGCTGTTGAGCAGGGAGGAGCAGAGATTATCACACTTGCTCTTAGACGAGCTAACACAGAGAATAAAGAAAATATTCTTGATTTCATACCAAAGGGAGTAACTCTTCTTCCTAATACTTCAGGTGCGAGAAATGCAGAGGAAGCGGTAAGAATTGCGAGACTCAGCCGTGAGATGGGATGCGGGGATTTTGTAAAGATTGAGATTATGCATGATGCGAAATATCTGCTTCCAGATAATTATGAGACAGTGAAGGCAACAGAAATACTTGCTAAGGAAGGATTTGTAGTAATGCCATACATGTATCCGGATCTGAATGTTGCAAGAGATTTGCAGAATGCAGGTGCAGCCTGTGTTATGCCGCTTGCTTCACCAATAGGCAGCAACAATGGACTTTCAACCAAAGCATTTATACAGATACTTATTGATGAAATTGATCTGCCAATTATCGTGGATGCCGGTATTGGAAAGCCTTCACAGGCATGTGAGGCAATGGAGATGGGAGCGGCTGCAGTTATGGCTAATACAGCAATTGCGACAGCAGGAAATGTTCCAGCTATGGCAGAGGCATTTAAGAAGGCTATAGAGGCAGGAAGAAGCGCATATCTTACAGGAATGGGAAGAGTTCTTGCAAGAGGCGGAAGCGCCTCAGACCCATTGACAGGATTCTTACGCTAAATGCAGCAAAGCAAGGTAATCCGCAAGAGGCATTGTGGCATTGTTAGACAGATACAGGCAGGATAATGCTGGCAGACGCATAACTGCGGGAAATATGCCTGCCCAAATATCAAATATAAATAGAAAAGAAGGCAGAATAATGAACGAAGAAAATCAGGTGTATTTTATAGACAGTGACCAGCTTCCACCAGCTGCGTTAGAGAGAAAGCATAAGTTGGAGCAGGATCCGTCATTCAGGACAGATTACATGAAATATCTTGATGACATGGAAATAATTGATTCAGATATTAAGGATAAAGTTTTAAAGGCAATGGATGAGTTTGATTATGATTCATACACAGCGGCAGATGTTGAGAGAGCGTTAAGCAAAGAAACATGTAATATTGAGGATTTCAAGGCATTGCTTTCACCAGCTGCAGCACCATATCTGGAGCAGATGGCAAGAAAGGCAGAGAATGAAACTAAGAAACATTTTGGCAATACAGTGTACATATTCACGCCAATCTATATAGCTAATTACTGCCAGAATTACTGCATATACTGCGGATTTAACTGCTACAATAACATTCACAGAAAGAAACTTTCATTCGAGGAGATTGAGCATGAAATGAAAGTTATTGCCGATACAGGAATGGAAGAAATCCTGATACTTACAGGTGAGAGCAGAAAATATTCAGATGTTGAATATATTGGTGAGTCAGTTAAGATAGCAAGAAAATATTTCAAGAATATCGGAATAGAGATATATCCTGTAAATGTGGATGAATACCGCTATCTTCATGAGTGTGGCGTTGATTATGTGACAGTATTCCAGGAGACATACAATCCTGTCAAATATGAGACATTACATTTGCTGGGACATAAGAGAGTATGGCCATACAGATTCGATGCGCAGGAGAGAGCACTTATGGCAGGCATGAGAGGAGCAGGATTTTCGGCATTGTTAGGACTTGACGATTTCAGGAAAGATGCATTGGCAACGGCACTGCATGTATATTACCTTAACAGAAAATACCCACATGCTGAGCTGAGCCTGAGTTGTCCGAGACTCCGTCCGATAATCAACAATGATAAGATTAATCCAAGAGATGTCGGTGAAAAGCAGTTATGTCAGGTGCTTTGTGCGTACAGACTTTTCCTGCCATTCGTCGGAATAACAGTTTCGAGCCGTGAGAGCGCGCAGTTTAGGAATGGTATAACCAAGATATGTGCCACTAAGGTTTCAGCGGGTGTTTCAACAGGAATTGGTGACCATGAATCTAAATATACCGGAAAAGAGGATGAGGATGTAGGGGATGAACAGTTTGAAATCAATGATAACCGTTCATTTGACAGAATGTATAAGGATATGGAGGATGGCGGGCTTCAGCCTGTCGTGAATGAATACATTTATGTATAGAAAGTATATATGTATAACGAACAGACATCTGGTGAGTGACACCGATGGTGCAGAATGTACTATGGAGGAGTACATTACCCAGCTTGAAAAATGTGCGGCACTGCATCCGTATGCCGTGATACTTCGGGAGAAGGATATGGACAGGCAGGGATACATGGAACTTGCCAGATGCGTACAGAAGATATGCAGTGAATATTCAGTTAAAATGTTTGTTCACAGTGACATTGGTGCGGCTGAATATGCAGGTTGTGCAAATGTGCATTTTTCAATGGAACATTTTAAACAAATGTGCATTGAACAGGCTGATGTGATAAAGAGGCTTGATTGTGTGAGTGTGTCGTGCCACAGTGTGGAAGAGGCAGTATATGCTGCAGGTGCCGGAGCGGATCAGATTGTGCTTGGAACAATATTTGAGACACAGTGCAAGCCGGGGAAGATAGGAGCCGGGCTTGATTTTCTTAAAGAAGTGTGCGTGGCAGTTCACGAGGTTAATCCGGCTGTGAAGGTGTATGCAATCGGAGGTATTAAGCCGGATAATATTGAAAAAGTGCTGGAAGCGGGGGCTGATGGTGGCTGTATGATGTCGTGGTTTATGCAGTATAAGTAACTTAATAGACAATGAAAACCTTCTGTGATACAATTTTTTGCAGAAGGTCTTTCTTTTTTAAACTTATTTTAAGTTCATTTCGTATAATAATATGTAATACTAAAGAAAGGACAGAAATTATATGAAAGACATTTTAAGACGAGTTACTAAAGATACAAGAAAATATATAATTATATGTGTAAGCGCGGTTTTAGTTATAGCTTTAATAAGTGTTTCGATAATAGCTATCCGGAAAAAACATAATAAGAGTACGCGTAATATTGCTGACAACACAATTGCAGAGACGAAAACAATTCAGGAAACAACGGCTCAGGAAAGCACACAAGAGGATTCAACAGAGGAAACTACACAAGAGCAGACAGAAGTTGTTGTTGAAGAGAAATATGTAGAAGAATTCTTTGAAAATGAGATATCGACAGAGGATGAGGAAGCCCTGGCATTGCCGTCAAGAAAACTTACAGCAGAATTTATCCCATATGACGGAGTACCAAGAGAGATAACCTGTTATGGTGACAGTATGATGGCTGGCGCAGGCTGTACAACTCCGGGAACTGTTAATGGATTGAGTATATTTGGGTGGAGTTCTCCAATTACATTGGAGCGTTTAAGCGGGATTACGACACATAATCTTGGGGTATCAGGAGAAAATTCATACACAATTACATTCAGAGCTGGCGGAATCAAGTTATATATAGACAGAGATATAACAATAAGTGAAGATGATTATGCGAGAGCCACATTAATAGATGAGTATGGAAATGTATTTACTTATGATGATTACAGCGGATATGGCATAGATTATGACCCTTATCCGGGAGATATGTATATTAACGGGTATCTGTGTGATGTGGATAATGCAGGTAATAATCAGGTAAGCATAAAACTTACACAGGGATATCTGGCATATTCCGGCAGCGAAGCGAGAATTATAACATATGACAGTGAGACTGATGAATATTCCGAAGATAATGGATTGTTACAGGAACTGGCAGAGATAGAAACTGCAGGAGATAATGATACACAGCAGCCTGCTGAGACACCTGCAGAACAGCCAACAGAATCACCAACAGAGAAACCGTCAGAGACGCCAACGACAGGTAAAGTTACAATACCTGGTGGAACTCAGGCTATGACAAGAGCATCACAGGAGAGAAGTGCTAAAGATATATTAGTGCTTGAGATGGGAAGTAATGGTGGCTGGGCTAATAATTATCAGGAACTGATACTTCAGTATGATAATATAATACTTAATTCTGGCTGCAAATATTATATAATACTGGGGGACACTGATGACCCGGGAACATCACTCGCGGATGATAATCAGGGTGAATTAAACGAAGATGGTTCATATATTGGAATTGGTGATACAGCGTGGGAAGCAGCGTTAAGAGAAGCGTATGGAGCGCATTTCTTTAATACAAGGACATATATGATTCAGAATGGATTAAAGGATTGTGGGCTTAGCACAACAACTGACGATATTGCTAACTTCAGAAGAGGCAATATTTCCAAGCAGCTTAGATATGACTGGACACATTTTAACAGTTACGGATATTATGCTAAGGGCATGGGAATATACAAGAAAGGTGTAGAACTGGGTTACTGGAATTAGAATTTTACAAGATTTATACATGAGTATGATTACACCTTTTACATGAAACGGTTATTATAAGTGTGCATTGAAGGGGGACAGCCAAAAGACGAGGATGGCTGTGATTCCCGGATATGTAACTTATTAACCGTGAATGTAGAAAGGTGGTACTCATATGGAAGTTGCTATTAACAACATTGATAAGGTGAGAAAGTTTGTAGATATTGTATCAAGATTTGATTGTGACATTGATTTAGTGAGCGGACACACTATGGTAGATGCCAAGTCGATATTGGGGATATTCAGTCTTAACATTATGAAGCCAATGACGATGATAATTCATGATGACGAGGATAAGGCACAGGTAATAAGAAACAGCCTTAAGGCATTCGCAGCGTAGGCTGCTTTTTTTTTGCCTTAAAATGTTAATTCATAAAGAAAGTTTGAATAGATTGTCTGTATATGTTATCATTTCGAGGTAAAATCAATAAGAAATATTAAAGAGAAGTACTAAATGTTTGACAAATACAGAAACATAAAAAAGATAGGTCTGGTGGTAATAGGTCTTGTTATAATTATATTCTTAATTACTAATGTAAGAATCCGTTCTGTTGATTCTTATAGAAAACAATTCAGTAATATGGCAGATTCGGGGCAGACACAGCCCGACAGACCAGATAATAATGATAGATTACAGAATGAAACTACCAGTACAGATAATACAAATGTTGCAGACAACGGTAGTTTTGATGGAACAGGTGATGGAGCAGTTTCAGATGACAATTCTGCAACTGAATCAACGGATAATAAAACAGCTACAGATAATAATTCTGGTTCAGGCACCAATGAATCAGACAGGAGTAATGGAACCGTCATATCAGGGGGCAATGATTCAGGAAGCAGCAATTCAGGGAATAATAGTTCAGGGAATAATGGTTCGGGAAGTAATAACTCGGGAAGTAATAATTCACAGAATACTAAACCGGCAGGTAAGGTAATCAGCTGTACTATAGAGATAAGATGTGATAATGCAACTGCAAGGAAAGATACAATTACCAATCCGGGAATCCGTGATGCGATTCCTGATGACGGAACTATACTTGAAGTTACAACATATACAGGCAATGAGGGATTTACGGTGTATGATGTGCTTGCAGCGGTTACTGCTGCGCATAATCCGGTAATTCCTATAGTTGCGAATGCGGACAGATCATATGTTTCAAGTATTAATAATCTGTCAGAAAAGAATGTAGGACCAACAAGTGGATGGACTTACAGGGTTAATGGGGTTCTGCCTATGATGGCGGCCAATCAATATACGGTAAAAGATGGAGATGTTATCAGATGGATATACGTATGCCAGTGGGGCGACATGTAACTAAATATTCAGCATTTGCAGTAATGCATCCGTGGACGAATTTCATCTACATTGCACTGGTGCTGGTGATAACAATGTTCACAATGAATCCGATAATACTGGCGGTTTCATATGTGGGTTCACTTGCTCTTGGAATATATCTGCAGGGAAGTACATTTATTAAGAAGAATATTATGATAACAATTCCCGTTGTTATATTCTCCGTATTAATCCAGCCTATATTTAATCACAGCGGAGTTACACCGTTGTTTTATATTAACGATAACATGGTGTGCCTTGAGAATATAATTTACGGTGCAGTTATAAGCCTTTTATTAATTGCAGTCATACAATGGTGCAGTGTTGCAGCCAGTTATCTTTCTTCGGAGAAAATGATGTATCTGTTCGGAAGTTTTATTCCTTCCGTCGGTATGATATTTTCAATGATATTAAGAATGATACCGCTTATGAGAAAGAGATACAGACAGATACATGAAGCACAGATGGGGCTTCGTGGAGCGGAGACTAAGAAAGGTATCTTTGAAAGAATCGGACATTTTACTAATGAATTCTCAACTCTTATAACATGGTCGCTTGAAAGTTCAATGGAGACTTCTATGTCGATGGAGAGCAGGGGATATGGACTTAAAGGAAGGACAAGCTTTAACAGGTTCAGATTCACATTAAAAGATGCACTTACAATAATTATAATGGTTGTATGTTTTGCGATAGCTATTATTCCAATTGCAGGAAAGAAACTTTCGGTATATTATCTTCCGATGATATATTTTACAAAGTTTAATATAGAAGGAGTGCTGGCAGTTACTGCATTTGCAATATTGACAGTAATTCCAATGGTAATAGAGATAACTGGTAATGTGCAGTATAAGAAACGCAGTTCATATAACGAAAGGTAGTTGCATAATGGCAGACACAATTATTAATGTTTCATCACTTTCTTTCGGATATGCAGGAAGTGATGTATTGGTACTTGAAGATATAACATTTGATATAAAGAAGGGCGAGGTTGCACTGATTATAGGTGCTTCAGGAAGCGGAAAGACCACACTTCTTAAGATGCTTGATAAAAGCATGATTCCGGAGGGAAGACTTAGTGGAAAAGCGGAGTATTTCGGCAGGCAGATAAGCAGTTTAAGTCAGGCGGAAGCAGCGGTTAAGATTGGATATGTAGGACAGAATCCTGACAATCAGATTGTTACGGACAAAGTGTGGCATGAACTGGCATTCGGACTTGAAAATCTCGGTGTGCCTAATGAAGATATAAGGCGCAGGGTTGCAGAGATGTCTGAATATTTCGGGATTACCGGATGGTATGACAAGAATACTGAGGAGTTGTCTGGAGGACAGAAACAGCTTCTTAATCTTGCATCTATTATGGTTATGAGACCGGAGGTTTTATTGCTTGATGAGCCAACGGCACAGCTTGACCCGCTTGCCAAGAAGAAGTTCATAGATACAGTTCTGGAGCTTAACAAGGATTTCGGAATAACAATTATGTGTGTTGAACATAATCTTGCGGATATCTATTCTAAGGCGGACAGGGTGCTTGTGCTTGAGGACGGAAAGCTGATATATAATGGTTCTCCTAGAAAGACAGCAGAAAGTCTTGTTAAGACAGAGAATCCGCTTGTATACGGACTTCCTTCTTCTGTCAGGATATACGAAGGCTGTAAGGAAGATATTACATTTGAAACAGACTGCCCTCTTACGGTTAAGGAAGGCAGGGAATGGGTAGCTGGTCTTAATATTAAAGACAGCGCTTATGTATCACAGGATAAGCACTTCGAAGCTGGAGAAACAGCGATTTCAGTTAAAAATGTGTTCTTCAGATACACTAAGAATTCTGCAAATGTACTTGAAAATATCAGCTTTGATATAGATAAAGGTAAGATAACGGCTCTGCTTGGAAGCAATGGAGCAGGAAAGACGACGCTTCTAAGGCTTATGGCAGGAATTAGAAAGCCTATATCCGGTAAGGTGAAGGTCAACGGGAGATGTGCGGTGCTTCCGCAGAACCCAATGGCACTGCTTAACCAGATAAGCGTTGAGGAAGAACTTGCGTCAGCAGTTATGGACAAGGGAAATTCGTCTGTTAAGAATATGGACAGGCAGAAGCGGATTGACCTTGTTGAGAATATGCTGGAGCGTACAGGGCTTCTTAAAGTGAGAAAGCAGCATCCGTATGATTTGAGCGGCGGACAGCAGCAGAGGCTTGCATTTGCAAAGATACTGCTGTATGAACCGGATATTATTCTGCTTGATGAACCAACTAAAGGAATTGACCCGTTCTTCTGTAAAAAGATGGGAGAATGGTTAGAAGAATTAAAGAATATGGGGAAAACTATCGTGATAGTTTCACACGATGTGGAATTCTGTGCAGTATTCGCTGACAAATGTGGATTAATATTTGACAGGAACATAGAAAGTTACACAGATTCACACAGTTTCTTTGCAGGCAATATATTCTTTACGACAGATACTAACAGAATTATGTCCGATTTTTTCAAAGATTGTGTAACATGTGATGAAGCTGTTAAAGCAATTCACAGATGTTTAGAGGATAATAGATAATGAGTGTTAATTACATGCTTATAAGCGTTATTATACTGGCTGTTGCAATTGCCATTCCTTTCTTTACATTTGAAAAGAGGAAGCCGAAGGCAAGACATGTTGTGATGATTGCGGTTATGTCAGCGCTTACAGTTGTTGCTAATATAATATGTGCGTATACAATACCGCTTCATGCGGGTACAGCACTTGTCATAATAACAGGGATTGCATTTGGTCCGCAGACAGGATTTCTTACTGGCGTACTGTCGAGATTCGTATGTAATTTCTTTATGGGTCAGGGTGTATGGACACCGTGGGAAATGTTTGCATGGGGGCTGCTTGGTGTACTTGCAGGAATTGCATTTTACAAGCCGGAGCTTGTCGGATACTTTGATGATAAGAAAGAGATTGTAAGAAAACAGACTAAAACTGGTCTGTCAGTTATGGCTGTTCCGGTTGTATGTATGATTGTGTCAGAGCTTGCTGGCTATATCGCATATTTATTTACAGCAAAGCCGGGTGAGACATTCTTTGGATGGAGATTGTACGCTTTTGGCCTTGTGGGAATTATTGCGGCGGTGCTTCTTATGAGAAGCCGGATTCCGTGTAATTTCATTACAGTTACAATATTCACATTTATAAGTGTATTTGTTATATATGGTGGAATTATGAATATTGCAGCCATGATGATGAACAGCACATATACGGATTCCGGCAGTGCCAATATATCATGGGAAGCATTGAAGCTTCTGTACATAACCGGAGCACCTTATGATGCTATGCATGCAGGCGGAGCGGCTGTGTGTGCATTTCTTTTTGGAGACGGGCTGCTTGGAAAACTTACGCGTGCGAGAATTAAATATGGGTTATAGAGAGCTGCTATAATTGGGAAAGACCTACTATAATGCTTGTTTCGGTAAGTTGAGTAGGTTGATTTGGGTGCTTAATAGTGATGTGGTGAATTGAGAAACCTACTCAATAGTTAATTACATATATTTTAGTAGGTTATTTTCTTAGAAATGAAGCTGTCTGGCATAAAAACTGTGCAAAGTTGTGCGTAAAAGACCTACTAAATTGAAAAGAAACATTTGATTAGTAGGTGATTGAAAGTAATCTGATAAAATAACAAGCTTTAAGAACCTACTAAAGTGATGACAAACAGTGAATTAGTAGGTCATTGACCAACATACAGAAGAAAAAGCATGTATAATGGCGAGGAAATTGCCAATATATAAAAACTGCCGCCGGATATCATCAGGATTCCGGCGGCAGAGCTGTTATAACAAGAAAGTTAATACCAACTTTTATAAATTATATGTGTCTGCAGTTGTTAGCGGGCACTTTTTTTATTGTAAACAGTTACACCTGCAAATGTAGCAGCACAAGCAGCTAAGAGCAGATACATGTAAACATTAACATCACCAGTTGCAGGGGATGCAGTGTTATTACCAGCAGCTGGCTCTGTAGAAGGCTCAGTAGATGGTGTAGCTGGCTCTGTAGAAGGTTCTTCTATAGGAGCGTTCTTTGCGTCTGCAATAGCCTTAACATCAGCAGTTATATCAAATGGGTTAGCCTTACCCTCAAGAGAGTAAAGATATGTGATGATACCCTGTAATGCATCAGGTGTTGCTGATTTGAAGTCTTCAAGGCCAGTGTATGTATTAAGATAAGCACCATTACCTGAATTAGACTTAAATGTATTAACAAGTGCATTGTATAAAACAGCAGTATTAACATCTGAATTACCATACTGTGCAAAGAATGCGAGATTCATACCAGATGAATTAGTGTTACCTGTACTTGCTGGGTAATCAAGGCTGTAGAAAGATGTTCCATCAGCTAAGATACCCTGCTTAGAATAGTCTGCAGCACTGTCGATAACTTTCTTTACATCAGCGTCTGTGTCGTATAATGAAGCAAAGAATGGGAATACGAATCCGTTATTATCAATTGAGTTTCCCCAGTTATCAATACCGTTGCCGTTAGAAGTACAAGCTGCAAGAAGAGCTTCCTTGATATTAGCTAATACTTTATCTGAGTTGCTGATAGTGTCTTTGTAAGCATTAACTACTGAATATACTGAACCAATATGGTAGATATTCATGCTGTAATTACCGAAGTCTTCAACTGAAAATGTGTTGATAATCTTATCAAATGCACTGACGATATTGATTCCGTTAAAATCAGTAGCATCAATTCCTGATGCAGAAAGAATCATTATAAGGTATGTGTAGCCTGAAATATAATAATTCTTATAATTCTTTCCGTTATCAATGTTTAAAGTTCCATCTTCGTTAATGTTATTCTTAACGAATTCAAGATATGTAGCAAGCTGGCTAGAGCAGTCATATCCTGAACGGATTGAAAGGAACAGATCTCTTGAAACTCCATAGAATACGCTGGTATCAGCATATGTAGAGAAGTCAATACTGTTCATAAGGTAAGAAGCAGTAAGCTGGGCTTCCTGTCTTACATCAGCTGCAGCAGGAGCTGTAGCATCCGCTGTTGTATCTGCGAAGACTGGTACGATGTTCATGCAGATTAAGCATGCGGCAACCAGTAATGCAAATACCTTTCTTTTTAATTGTTTCATGTTTTCCTCCTTGACCACCTCTCACCAGGTGATGTGAAAATTTATAGTGCAGTAAATATCCTGACTTGCCGCTTAAACCAGTTTTTAAGCCTTCCCGTGCACAGTGCGTTGCTTAAGTTAAGGATGAATGTGTAGAGTATTCAAAACAAAAGCTGCTGCTGATTACAGTGGCATGATATAAAAACCGTGTCGGCATACAGTAGAGTGAGCTGTTATGGATTCTGACCATATTCCTTACTGCCTGCTTGATTGTACCTTTATGTAGAAAATGTGTCAATTACATTTACTTTCGCTTTACATACATTTTACATAACACCGATAGTGGATTTTACATATCCATGTGACAATGAAACTATTGCCAAAGAAAAGATTTGAGCAGAAGAAAAATGAGGAATGATATGAAATTCACGGTTATTAAGGAAATGTTTCGTAAATATTTTCGGGAAAAGGAGAATGGGGCAATGGGTAAAGACACTAAAGAAATAACACCAAAGACATGTTATACAAACAGGGAACTTTCATGGCTTGCATTTAATGAGAGAGTTTTAAATGAAGCTGCCAATCCGAAAGTACCGCTTGCGGAGAGATTAACATTTGCATCAATATACCAGACTAATCTTGATGAATTCTTTATGGTGCGTGTAGGTACGCTTATGATGCAGATGCATTCGCAGGAAAAGGTCAGAGAGAATAAAACAGGAATGACAAGCGAGGAGCAGGTCAGCGCAATTCTTGATAAGGTAAGTGAACTTGAAAAGAAGAAGGGCAGAGTATATGAACAGCTCATGGGTGAGCTTGAAACAGCAGGAATCCGCCTGATTAATTTTAATAAATTATCCAATGATGAAGGTGCTTTACTGGAACAGTATTTTGACATGCATATTGCACCATTTCTTTCACCAATGATAATCGGACAGCAGCAGCCGTTTCCATTTCTTGCAAATAAGCAGATGTATGCCATTGTGCTTATGAAGACTAAGAAGGGCAAGCATAAGATTGGAATAGTTCCATGTTCTAACAGTGTATTTAAGAGACTGATTGAGATTCCGACAAGACCGGGAACTTTCATGTTATCTGAAGAGCTGATTCTGCATTTTGTATCGAAGCTGTATGAGAAGTATGAGATTCAGGAAAAATCGGTTATGAGAGTCATTAGAAATGCTGATATAGATGCAGGTTCTGTATATGACGAAGACCTTGATTATAGAAATATGATGGAACATATGGTTAAGCAGAGAAACAGACTTAATCCGGTATGTGTACAGATAAACAGAGAGATTAATGAAAAGACTAAGAAAAAACTCACAGATTATCTTGAGATAGGAATGAAGCATATTATTGAGGAGAATACTCCTCTTGATATGTCATTTGTATTCCAGCTGCAGGGTGTGTTAAAGAATAAGCCGGAGCTGTTCTATAAAAAACGTATTCCTCAGCCAAGCAGAGAACTTAATATGAATGAGAAGATAATTCCACAGGTTGAGAAGAAGGATGTTATTCTTTCATATCCATTTGAAAGTATGCGTCCATTCATTGCAATGTTAGAGGAAGCTGCGAATGATCCGACAGTTGTTTCAATCAAGATGACTCTGTACAGAGTTGCTGACAGAAGTAAGATTGTTGATACTCTTATTGAGGCAGCAGAGAATGGCAAGGAAGTTATTGTATTAATTGAGCTTAGAGCAAGATTTGATGAAGCCAATAATATTGAGATGTCTAAGAGACTTGAAGAGGCCGGATGCCAGCTTTTATATGGACTTGGCGATTATAAGGTACACTCAAAGTTATGTCTTATAACACGTTCAGTTAATAATACATTTTCATATATAACACAGATTGGAACAGGTAATTATAACGAAAAGACTTCAAGATTATATACGGACCTGTCGCTTATTACAGCTAATCAGGAGATAGGTGCTGATGCGGCTGCTGTATTTGCAGCTTTACAGAAGGGAGAGACAGTTGACAGTTCTAACCAGCTTCTTGTTGCACCTAACTGTCTGCAGAACAGAATTCTTACCATGATTGATGAACAGATAAGAAAAGCTGAAAGTGGCGGTGACGGATATATTGGAGCTAAGATTAATTCGCTTACGGACAAGCTTATTATTGAAAAACTTATTGCAGCATCACAGGCAGGTGTTACAATTGAACTTGAAGTAAGAGGTATATGCTGTCTTAAGCCGGGAGTTGAAGGATACACAGACAATATCCGTGTTGTGAGCGTTGTCGGAAGATTCCTTGAACATTCAAGAATATATCGTTTTGGCCGTGGTGAGGGACAGAAGATATATATTGCATCAGCTGATTTTATGACAAGAAATACTACAAGAAGAGTAGAAGTTGCCGCGCCTGTGCTTGATGCACATTGTCAGGAACGTATAATACACATTTTTGACCTTATAATGCAGGATGACGAGAAGGGCAAGGAGCAGGACTGCAACGGAATATATAATGACAGACAGATTAATGATTCTAAGATTGATTCTCAGGAAACATTATATGAAGAGAGTTATGCAGCAGCTGGAAATGCAGAATAAAAACATATAGAGTGACAGGAGGAATATGCATGAGAATAGGAATGCTTACAAGTGGTGGAGACTGCCAGTCTCTTAATGCGGCAATGAGAGGCGTTGCCAAGACTTTATACAATAATACAAAGGATGTTGAAATATACGGATTCCTTGATGGCTACAAAGGAATGATTACTAAGAATTACAAACTGATGAAGGAAGAAGATTTCAGCGGAATTCTTACAGAGGGAGGAACAATTCTTGGAACTTCCCGCACACCATTTAAATATATTAATGAGCCTGATGAGGAGGGCCGTGACAAGGTTGCAAGTATGATTAAGACTTACAAGGATTTAAAACTTGACTGTCTTGTCATGCTTGGTGGAAATGGTTCACATAAGACTGCGGCACTCTTATCACAGAAAGGTTTAAATGTAGTAACTCTTCCTAAGACAATTGATAATGATATAGAAGGAACTGAGATGAGCTTTGGATTCCAGTCAGCAATAGATGTTGCGACAAGAACTATTGACGAAATCCATACAACAGCAGCATCACACAGCAGAGTGTTTATTGTTGAGATAATGGGACATAAGACTGGCTGGCTTACTCTTCATTCAGGAATTGCAGGCGGTGCTGATATCATACTTATACCTGAGATTCCATATAATGTTGATGAGATATTAAAAACAATTAAGATGAGAGAAAAACAAGGCAAGAAGTTTACTATTATTGCCATGGCAGAAGGTGCAATATCAGACGAGGATGCAAAGCTTTCTAAGAAAGAATTAAAAGAAAAGAGAAAGACATATACATTTCCATCAGTTGCATATCAGTTAAGTGATGAATTACAGAAGAAAGCCGGACAGGAAGTAAGGGTTACAATCCCGGGACATGTGCAGCGAGGAGGAATTCCAAGTGCATCGGACAGAACACTTGCAACAAGAATTGGCGTTGAAGCAGCCGGACTTATATTAAGAAAAGAATATGGCAATATGGTATGCATTAAAGATGGAAAGTTTTCTAAGATACCGCTTGGAGAAGTTGCTGGAAAAACTAAGATGGTTAATGTAGATAATGAACTTATAAGACAGGCGGAAAGCTTAGGCATTAGTCTTGGCAGAAAGGCATAAGTAGTATATAATACAAAGCAAATGCTTCAGGAAAGAAGGAAAATGCTTTGAAGAAATCAGACAGATTAAAGATAGTTATTCTTGGAATAATCGGATTGCTTATTCTTATTGGAACCGGAATATTTATATTCATAGGACAGAGCATATGTACAATGGCTGGTGTAGGGCTTTTTGTTATTGTGTGTCTTGGAATGGTATCTATTGCAGGAAAGAAAGATGATCAGACAGAAACAATAGAGCAGCTTAACCAGACAATAAGTGAACAGAGCAGGCGTATAATGAACACTGAAGGGCAGCTCGCAAGATACAAGAGAGAACTTGCAGAAGCAACTGGTAAGAATGAAGCATAATAATTTAATATTAAGGAGATAGTCATGTTACTAGAGATTTTAAAGGCGATTCTTTTCGGTATAGTCGAAGGAATTACAGAATGGCTGCCTATAAGCAGTACAGGACACATGATTCTGCTCGACCAGGTAGTTAAACTTAAGGTTTCTGCAGATTTTTACGAAATGTTTCAGGTAGTAATTCAGCTTGGTGCAATTATGGCAGTAGTCATACTGTTCTGGAATAAATTGTGGCCTTTTTATATGAAGAAGACTAAGAGTGGTAAGAAACCGGCATGGAAAGATGGTGCACTTGCAATGTGGATTAAGATTATCATTGCATGTATTCCGGCAGCAATTGTTGGATTGATATTTGATGATAAGATTAACGAGTTATTCTATCATCCAATTCCAGTTGCCATTGCACTTATCGTAGTTGGTATAGTTTTCATAATTGTGGAGAATGCCAAGAAAGGCAGTAAGCCGGCAATCAGAAGCATTGGAGAGATAACATATACAGCAGCAATAATAATCGGTCTTTTCCAGCTTATTGCAGCAGTGTTCCCAGGTACATCAAGATCAGGTGCAACAATTATCGGAGCACTCATAATCGGAGTATCAAGAAGTGTTGCAGCTGAGTTTACATTTTTCCTTGCAGTACCTGTAATGTTCGGCGCAAGCCTTTTAAAGATTGCCAAATACGTTGTTGCAGGAATGGCTATGACAGGAACTGAGTGGGTTGTCCTTATTGTAGGCTGCCTCGTAGCATTCTTTGTATCAGTATTCGTAATCAAGTTCCTTATGGGATACATTAAGAAGCATGATTTCAAGGTATTCGGTGTATACAGAATAATTCTTGGTATAGCAGTTATTGCACTCAGCTTCGTATTGTTCTAATATACTTCAAGGTATGAATTGTATACATAACCTCTCGTACCATTATAATCAATAAGGGTGTAGTAAGCGCCCACAGATATTATAGAACCGGTGGTTCCTCCTGGCACAGTTGCAAAGGAGTGGCTGCCGGTTTTATCTTTATGCATGTTTACATATGAAGCACCTGTCACACGGTAGTTTTTAAGATCAGATGTATTGGTTATGCGTCCATTAGCAAATATATACGAAGGTTTGGAAACTGGTGCAGGTTGTGTACTTTCGGATTCAGTCTGGATGGTTTCCAGCTCAGAAGGCGCACTGGCTGTTTCAGGGGCTGCAGTTTCTGTATATGATGTCTGCTTTTCGGTTGCAGCTGTAGTTTCCTGTTTTGTTGCAGCCTGTGAAGAAGCAGTTTCTTTAACTGTTGCAGGTGTTGTCTTAGATATAGTTTCTGAGCTTATATCTTTAACAGTAACGGGCTGGGTTTCAGAATTGCTGGCAGTATGAATGTTTTTTTCAAGACCACCTCCGGAAAAACCTATGTTTTCAAAGACGATAACTCCGGCTATAATTATTACAAGGTATAAACCTAAGAATATTTTGATAATAAGATTATTGATTTTCATTGTTACGAAAGACCTCATATTTTCTATAATTAAGATAATTTTAGTTCTTTTTATGAGGCAGGTCAATAAGAAGGGAAGCATAAAATGAACGTAATAGGCCACATTTCAACAGATTTTCCGACAAAGTTCGGAATTCCAAGGCAGAGCGGATTGATAGAGGAATTAAAAGGTGTCATAACATTTGAACCGGAATACAGACAGCCGGAGGCTTTCAGGGGATTAGAGGATTTTTCACATATATGGGTTTTGTGGCAGTTTTCCAAGTCACAGAAGAAAAATAAAGCGGCAACAGTAACTCCTCCAAGACTTGGCGGGAAAGTACGCATGGGAGTATTTGCAACAAGGGCGCCGTTCAGGCCGAATGATATAGGGCTGTCATGTGTGAAGCTGGAGCGCATAGAATATACGGAAGATAAAGGACCGGTGTTGTTTGTTTCAGGTGTTGATATGGTTGATGGCACGCCGGTATACGATATCAAACCGTATATAAAATTCACGGACTCACACCCGGAAGCGAAAGAAGGTTTTACAGCAGCCACTTATAACAGAAATCTTAAAGTGATATTTCCATCAGACCTTCTTGCAATAATGCCAGAAAATAAGCAGACAGCGGCAGTTAAAATCTTAGAGCAGGACCCAAGACCGGCTTATGATACAGATGAGACACGAGCTTATGGTGTGACATTTGCGGGCTATGATATAAGATTCAAAGTGCAGGGGGATGTGCTGACTGTGTTTGAGGTGGTGGATATAGAGGCAGCTGGTGGTTATAAGAAAGTGAAGTGAGCCGATGCCAAATGCAGTTATTTTTGAAACCTACTAAGTTGCTACAGATTGTCATTTGCGTGGGCTTTTGAAAAGGTCTATTTTGCTGCTGTATTTTCAATTACCCACTAAACATATAATGTGATTGGGATTAGTAGGTCTTTTTCGCAATTATCTTATGTCAGATAGATGAAATTGCAGGAAAATGACCTACTAAAATGCATTTATAGTCTGATTAGTAGGCTTTTCGGTTCAGTGTGATACTGAAAGATACTTCAATCAACCTACTCAATTGCTGGAAACTTGTATTATAGTAGGCTTTCCATTTATTTTTATTTAGCATAATTGCTTACTTTGGAATTATATAGTTGATTTCTGCCATAATCACATAAAATCCGGCTGGTATTTTCTGCCAGGGATACATTGACCGTGTTTCAGACCGGGCTTCAGACTGAGCCATCAATCAATTTCACTTGATAATCACGCTAAAATGTGCTTTACTTATATGGACTAGGTAAACAATTAATGTTGCAATCAAAATCAAGGAGGAGCTATATGAGAGTTGGAATGGGATATGATGTTCATAAACTGGTTAAAGACCGCAAGCTTATCATGGGCGGAGTTGAGATCCCATATGAATTAGGTCTGCTTGGACACTCTGATGCAGATGTGCTTCTTCATGCCATTATGGATGCATTACTGGGTGCTGCTGCACTTGGAGATATAGGAAAACATTTTCCGGATACAGATGACAGATACAAGGGAATATCAAGTATCAGACTTCTGGAAGAGGTTGGAAAGAAGATAGATGAGGCTAATTATATTATCGAGAATATTGATGCTACTATTATTGCACAGAAGCCTAAGATGCGCCCATATATTGATGATATGAGAAAGAATATCGCAGATGCTTTAAAGATAGACATTGACAGAGTTAATGTTAAGGCTACTACAGAAGAGGGGCTGGGATTTACCGGAAGTGGAGAAGGTATTTCTTCACAGGCAATATGCTCACTTAATTCTGTATCTAATTATATATACGGCGCTGCCGATATGACAAACTGTAGACCTGACTGTGGTGGCTGCGGAGGCTGTCAGAACAGATAGAAACTGACAATACATTTGCAGCTTTAATTCATATAATATATTAAGAAATATTAAGAAGAAAAGTCAGGATAAACAGATTATGAAATATAGAGATTATGTAAAGCAGGAAATAGCAGTAATAAAGGACAGAGACCCTGC